>CALVAS010000012.1 GCA_944325585.1 Candidatus Gastranaerophilales bacterium | reverse complement strand
CCTTTATCTTTTTAAGTTTCAGGGTGTTGAAACAATAGTCAAAAAATTCTATCGCCAGTCTTTTTGTAAAATTTCCCCAGTATTTTTTCTCTAAACAAACCGTAACTTCACAACTATGCAACCGCTCATCGCTGCCTATCGGGTTGTCAAGGTAAATGAACCCTGCAAAATCATTATCTTCATCATTCAAAACAACAAAAAATAAATCCCCGCATTTTTCGATTAAATTTAAAATATTTTCATACGTCGCCTCGGGTGCATAATCATCATTCAAGAATTTCCGGTATCTTAAATACAAAAAAATTACGTTTGAAAGGTATTTTGTATTCCTGAAATATGATTGCCGTCTGTTTATTATTAATCTTACAATTTTACACATACCTGCTCGAATTTTATATAAGCGTCATCAGTCGAAAATGTACTCATTTCTCCGTTCAGAATTTTACTGCGGATATTGGTCTGAAGCCCGAGTAAGGCTTCTGCCTGAATCCCGTTTATATAAGTTTCAAGTTTTGTTCTTCTGTTATAAAACTTGTAAACCGCATATTTGGAAAAAATATACTTTTTCGGAACTTCATTTATTTTTGTGTAAATTTTTGTTTCACGTTTTGCTTCCAATTCTTTGGCTTTTTTCATTTCGTCTTTAAATTCCGCTTCGATTTTCATTTTGATTAAATCGTCAAGACTTGCATGATTTAGAAGCATTTCTTCAATATCTTCGTCTTTATTTTTCATAAAATCTTCCTTTCTGAAGCCGTTTACCGGCATTTTTTAAATCTTGTCATCATCCAAATTTGAAATTGTAATTATCTTTGCCTGTTTATAATCATCCTGCGAGTTGTCTGAATTAAACCCGAGATATTTGCAAAGACTTTCAAGAGCTTTCAAACCAGCAGAAGTATCGCGGAGTTTTTTCTTTCCGGTAAAATTCCCTTCTTTATCAAGAATCTCTTCTTCTTCCAGTGAAAATTCCGCAATTTGTAAAAGTTTTTGAATAACGTAGCCTTTATGAACCCTCAATGATGATATCTGGCTCTTTAACTGCTCTTTTATTTCGTTTATTACAAAATTGTTTGAAAGCAGATTATTTGCTACAGTTTTCAAATCCTTGGATTTATACCCCGCGTTTTTGGCTGAAAGCTCGCCGTCCAGAGACTTTATATATTCGGTTACAAACCGTTTTTGCTGTTGTGTCAGTTCTTTCATAATGTTTACATTTCTTAGTAAAGTTTGTATTTTTTGGAAAAAAATTGTATAATAATATTGCTATTTATATTTCGGCTAGTGTAAATCTTAACAGGGGGGAATGAAAACTTCCTGTTTTTTTTTGCCTGTTTACTCCGAAATACTAATAACGCTTTAGTTTTACGGAAGGAGCATAATTTGCGTCTACTGAAATTTTTGAACGCATGTTTGCAAGCGCGCTGTTATACATGCTTAGCCAGTATGAGAATTTGACATGCTGCGGGTTTGATTTTAAACGCATGCAGGTTCCGTAAACCAGAATCGGTTCGGCATATACATCAGGAATTAAAGATGTATCCTCTTCATTTTCAAGAGCTTTCTTTTCGGTTCCTTCTGCTGTTTTAGCCGTGTTAGAAGTGTAATAAACAACATTAATCTGTTTTGCCTCGTCAAACTCCGGAAGCAAAAGGGTATCATTAAAACTGCTGTATGTGTGTGACGGGGCTTTGCCTGTTATAAACACTTCCGGTTTTTCAAAATATTTATACACATGTCCGTCTATAACAAGTGATGCTATTTTCCCGTCCACTGAATTTTCCAGTTCAGACTGGTTTGCAGGCAATGACAATGTTGTTTTTCTCAATTTAAAATTCCAGTTGTCATAGCCGCAAACTTCCGTATTTATTACGTTTATTATGTTTTTAATCTTTTTATGATCGTTCTTTGTGAGTTCGGAAAAAGCATTCACCTGTTTATAACTTAGTTCGACCAGACATTTGTTCACTAATTCAAAATAATTCATAAGTTCTCCTTGGTTTTTATAAACCTGCAAGGGCGGCAGTTAAAACCGCCCGCAGATTTATTTAATTTGCCTCGATTAACGAATCAATCCTTTTCGCAATTGTTCCATAATTGCCCGTTCATTTTTGGCAAATTCAGCACCGCTCATCTTGCCGATTTGCTCACGCGTAAATACCCTCGCATTTGCATCTGCGGCATTTGCATTTTGAGCGTTTGCTCTCAATTTTTGTTTCGCCGCTTCGTTCTCGTCATTTAATGATTTCGCATGAGCCTGATTTTGCAGATAGCCGTTGATTGCACTCTGTTCTAAAGATTCAATCAACTGAGATATCCGCGAAATTTCATCTTTGTCAACAATTGCATTAGAATTCCGTAAATAATCCAAAACCTGATTTCGTCCGTTTTGAGTGAAAAAATTCGGATTTTCACGAACAAAATCTTCAATACCTGAAACAGTTCTGCCGTTTGACGGCTGAGCAGCACCCATTTGTTGTTGTTTTACTATGAATTCTTGGGCCTTACTAAGAACATAGTTCATCAAATGTTGTCCTTGTACCGGATTGATGAGTCCTGCCTTTATAAAATTGTCGATAATTCCTATGTCTCTTATCGCAGTGTTTCTGGCAGAAGTCATATAATCCGTTGTGCTACCAGAAGGAGCCGCAGATGCCGTACCCGGCATTAACTGGGCGGAATATGCAGAACCAAATGCTGATTGTTGAGGCACGGCAGCAGATGAAACTTGATTTAAAATATTGTTATTCATGTTTTTTCTCCTTGTGTTTTGTGGGGAAAGCACCCTCAAACATAAAGAGGTTTAAGGGTACTTTTTAATTAAGTTTAAGAGCCTGAACCCGTTGAAGCTGCTGCTGTCGGTTCTTTTACAACCATTTTTGCAAGAGCTTTCGGTTGAACTGTTTTTGCACCGTACAAATACAACCCTCTTACCAGATCAGAGAAGCTGTCTTTGTCTCTTAAACTTTCAATTTTTGCCAATTGTGACGCAAACGTAATTGCATCATTTGTTCCTGCCAGAATATAATATTTGCTTGAAACTGCTGTTAAGTTTGTGCTGACAAGTACATCCATGCCTGCAATTCTTCCGATTGCACCTTCTCTCAAAGTTTCGTCCGCAACTTTGTTTGCACCTATAAATTCAGTACTTTGAAGAAGATACGATTCAACAAGCGGGTTAATTACAACCCAGGGGCGTTTGCCTGCTTTTACAGCATTTGAATCTTTTAACTTCATTGCAAGATTTACAAACTGTTCATAAATTGTAGTTTTGTTCAACTCTACCGGTGCGGAATCAGAACCTACAATATTATTTGAATCAACGTTTGCATGCATTGACAACAAATATGCATCCTGAACTTCTTCGATTGCATTTTTAGCGTTAGTCAAGTGTGCTTCCATTATGTCAGCATTTGATTGAACCTGCGCTACATCATTAATCTTAAAGGCAAAGAATTTCTTTTGATCAATTAACAGATCCAATGATGTCGGTGTCAATTCATCATATGTAATTGATGAATCTGCAAGGGTTTCAATTGTAACGGCAGCAGGTGTGATAATTTTTACTTTATCCCCTTGATTTTTAATTTCGCCTTCATAATTTCTGTTGACACACTGAAGCATTACACAATCTTTTTCAAGCATTGTATTAAGTTTTGCACTCCAAATTTCCGGGATAAATGCAGAATAAGAATTTTCAGCCATTTTCAAATTTCCTTTCGTCTTTTAAATAGTGTAAATACATATAATTTTAATGAGCGGTGCTAGTCGTCATTATAAATTTCTCTGAATTGAAGTCCTATAATTGTTACATCGTCAGTTATTTCAGAGCCTTCCACGCAAAGCTGAATTGCATAATTTGCTTCGGAAATCTCTGCTTTTTCAAGAACATCTTTATTTACAGGCCAAACCGGAATATCAGCATCATCAGGAGTCCAGTGGCATGGCAAATCATCAGACGTCGTATCATCAGCCCAAATCAAGTGTTCGAAATGATATGACGAAATTTTTTCCGGATCGTCAGACATTTCGCTGTCATAATCTTTGTAGACGGAAAAGTTGAAGTTGTTATCACTTGCGTCGTCCAGAATAAAATAAAATTCATCTATAATCTTTCGGTGAAATGCTGAACCGATTGCCAGAAACGGCGATTTCCACATAAATTTTACGGCCTGACCGTTAAATGTTGTTCCATAGTCTTCTCTATAAATTTTACCGCTGTTGTCACCTGTCAGAACATAATCATCAAAAAGGCCTGCAGTAGTGATATTTTGCGGCAAAATTCGTTTATACCACGCTTTATTCACATAATCATTTATCCAAACAGTATGGAAATAATCGTCGGAATTATAAGGGATAAAATACCACATCTGGTTTTTATTCTCATAGTGAATACAAATCGTGTCAGAAAGATTGGTTTTGTTAAAACTGTCAAATTCAGGACGGATGCTTTGAGAAATTTCCGAACCTAATTGAATTTGATTTAATTCACCGACCTGTTCAAGTGCATAAATTCCAGTTGATAAAAAATATTGTTTATTTTCAACGTTAACAACGCTTCTCGGTGCAATTGTTCCTTTATCCGCAAACGGGACTATTGCAAAATCATCAGCACTTGTTCCTGTTAACAAATAGACTTTGTTTCGCTTGTAAATAGCCAGATAATCTTTATACGCTTTCAATGCAGTTATTTCATCCGTATCCGTATGAAAATCACTTATATAACCGGCGTCACCCTCTGTTGTAAAATCGTTGTACGTTCCAAGCGCAGAGTAATAAATTGTTGACTGGCTGGCAACCCACACACGACTCCGGTAAACAGTTAAAACACTGCCGGTAACGGGAAGCCCCGAGGCATTTTTAAGATTACAATCCACAATTTCAAATCCGTCGCTGTTTTTTATGTAAAACAATCCGTCACTTTCTGTTATTACAAGAACCCCGTTCAAAAAAGAAACAAAATGAGGCTTTTTGCCTGTTATAGTTTTGTCAAGCGCAGTCAATGTTCCGGTCTGCGGAACATAAATATAAATCTTGCCCGAATCGGTTGTAATAACGAGTTTTTTATCATCTTTATAAATCATTTCATGTAAACCGGTTATGGCATCTTCTTCAGGAAGCGTAACTAAAACCGTATTACCTGCTTGTTTTTTAATTCCGCGTTTTTTATAAATTTCTACATTTTCGCTGTCCGCCCAGTAAAGTTTTTTGGTATCCAAACCCAATTCTGTTTTGGTTAAGGCTTGATTTATACCGCCGGATAAATTGTAATAAGCAGTTTCCATAATTAAACCTCTTTCGCTTTTGACATATACCATTTGATTTTTGAACGCATGAAACTTCCCGCTTCATTTTTGTCAACCCAGGGATATGGTGGTATATAAGTAACATCTATTTTTCCCGCACTTGATGTTTGGGGATTTTTTATTCCGAATTCATAATGAGACATCACGGTTGCCGAATTAACGGGTATATTATATTTAAGCGCCAACTCAGCACATAACTTCATTGCAGCTTCAAATTGTTTTCGGGTTATCGGATAATCTCCGATAAGCGATTTGCTTTTAAACCCGCACATTGCACACATTGCAACTCCGATTGCTCCGGTATTGCCTCCGCCAGTATGAGCCGCATAATGACCTTTTGTACATACCAAATTGTCTTCCGGCGCGAAATTCCCTTTATGAATATTTCCGTCTTTATCTACTAAAAAATGATAATAGTTTTTCTCTACCGCAGAAGGTGAATATCTTCCTGCGGTCCAATGTATAATAATTCTTTTCATAGCATACCTTATCTGAACAAATTACTTTGCAAATACTTTCGGATTTTTTATGAAAAATAAGACTGCTGCATTGACTCTGTTTTTTGCATCAAGTTTCAGTATAATCCGAGTCATATGACTCTGGACAGTACGTTCCGAAATCTTCAATTTGACACCGATTTCCTTATCTGAATAACCTTCGGCAACCAAAGTCAAAACTCTCAATTCCTTTGGCGATAATATCATTATCTTAATTCCTATGTTTTTAACAGGTTATCTTGGGTTATCTTAAATCTTAGCGTACACATAAATTCGTTAATTAATAATATTTCTTGTTAAAAAAAAAGCGGGAGGATTACTCCTCCCGTAAGAGTAAGATAATTTAAGAATATTTCCGTTTTGGTAAACGAATTTTCCGTGTATCTTAGAGTTGGAGTTTTAACTTATTTGAGAATGATATTATCAACAAATCTTAAGTTTTTGTTTTCATATTTTCCGATTTTCAAAGTGCTGAAGTTGGAGGAACAGAAACGTTTTTTACCAAATTCCGAATATACCGGACCGTTTGCTGCCCGCTTGAGGCTATAAGGCATAAAATCGTCCTGTTCGTATAAAATAAGCCGTTTCACTTTATTAAAGAACTTTACAGCTTTCTGATTAACTTTTCTGACTATCGAAACCTTATTGTCTTCACTTTTTCTTGTAAGCTGGATTACTTTGTGACCGCATACGGGGCATTCTTCCAAATAGTCTATTCTGCACATACTGAACCCGTTTTCCGGCACAACAAAATAAGTCCTTGTGCGGCGTAAACCGCTGCAACAATGAATATATCCCATTATTTCTCCCGTTACGGTTGAATTTTTACTTCCCTTCCGATATCCGGTTTCAACCGTGATTACATTATGAGTATAAACTATTCTCAAAATAATAAAAGTCCGTAATTTTACTTACGTAGTTTTACTTACGTAAAAATACGGACTTGACAAACCCGAAAACGGTCTAAAAGACAAGGATTTAACCTATTTAAAATCCGTCAGTTTCAGCAGGATTCCGGCAGAAAACATAGTTTAAACCCGAAATTTTTATATATTAAGCATGCCCGAGAAGAATTAATCCTGCCCAGATAAACAGCATGCCGGTAACAATACCAATCATAGAAAGGTGCCAGTTGCCGTATTCACGTGATAGAGGAAGCAGCGTATCAAAAGAGAGGTAAATCATAATTCCCGCAACTGCGGCCAGTAAAATTCCGACCAGAACCTGCGGAAGGAAAAGTGTGAATAAAAACATTCCGATTAAAGCGCCTATAGGTTCGGTTATTCCTGACAATGCCGCATAAAGCATTGCATAACGTTTTTTGCCTGTAACGTGATAAATAGGAAGTGCAACAGCAATACCTTCCGGAATATTATGAATTGCAATCGCAAGTCCGACAGAAATCCCGAGTGTAACATTCTGCGTTGTTGTTAAAAATGTTGCCATACCTTCGGGGAAATTGTGAACACAGATTGCGACAGCCGTAAGCAAGCCTGCGCGTTTAATTTTGTGGCGATGCGCACACGGGGCATCAGGATCTGCAAGTTCATCCGGATCCACGTGATCAGGCAGGAAGTAATCAATCAAAATTGCAACGACAATACCGATAATAAACCCTGCAAACACCATCCATTCATGCATATTCGGATAGTTGATTGCGAGCATTTCGGAGGCTTCAGGAATAATATCGGTGAAAGAGAGGAAAATCATAACCCCTGCAGAGAATCCCAGACCAACAGAGAGCGCACGAAGATTATCTTTTTTCACCATAAAAGCAATAGCGCCGCCGATTGCGGTGGTCAACCCCGCAAAGAGCGTCATTAACATTGCGATTGTAAAATTCTGCGGTAATGTCATAAATTCATCTCCGCAATTATTCTATCACAAAATAAAATAAATAAACCTAATCCGGCTCTTCTTCAATAATATCTTTTACACTACAGCCTAAAAATTTGGCAATTTTTTCTAATGTGCTGAGTTTCAAGTCAACATGTTCGCCCTTTGTCAATTTTGTCACTGTTGCAGGACTAAGCCCTGTCAATTCACAAATTTCTTTTCTTGTATATTTCTTTTTCCACCGGACTTTATATATGTTTATGATTACCATAGCAACAGTATAGCCATATATATTACAGTTGCCAAAAAAGATATTATACTATCCTTATAGAAATATTTATTTACAAAAAAGGGAAACTAATGACACCGGAAGAACAACCTGCCGGTCTAAATTTCCACATCCTTCATCATATCAACAAGTGTGCTGACAGTCGTGTCCATACTCACGATATCAGTTGTCCGCTGCTGCAAAAATGCATTAATTTTCGGCATCATCTCTATTGCAACATCAAGTTTCGGGTTTGTCCCCGGCTGATACATCCCGACATCAATTAAATCCTTGTTTTCGCGATACAACGCCATTATCGCACGCATTTTTCCGGCGGCAGCCTTATGCTCCGGCGTCGCAATTGAGGACATAAGCCTTGAAATACTGCCCAGAACATCAATAGCAGGATAATGGTTCATCTCAGCGACTTTTCTTGACAGAAATATGTGACCGTCAACAATCCCTCTAACAATATCAACAATCGGATCCGAAATGTCGTCGCCTTCCATCAAAACAGTATAAAGGGCTGTAATTGAACCTTTCGGACTGTTTCCGGCGCGCTCCAGAACCTTTTGAAGCCATGAAAATATTGACGGAGGATACCCCTTCATAGTCGGAGGTTCACCGATTGAAAGCCCGACTTCACGCCCTGCCATCGCGCATCTTGTAACCGTATCGGTCATCAGGAAAACTTTCTTCCCTTGATCTCTAAAGTATTCACACACCGCAGTTGCCGCCTGCAAAGCCTTTTGACGAATCAAAGGCGGCTGGTCGCCCGTTGAACAGACAAGAACCGATTTTTTCATACCTTCTTCACCGAGAGCATCCTCGACAAATTCTTTAACTTCCCGTCCGCGTTCTCCAATCAGAGCAACAACGTTTACATCCGCGTCGGAATTTCGTGCAATCATACCGAGAAGCGTACTTTTGCCGACACCTGAGCCCGCAAACAGTCCCAAACGCTGTCCGCATCCCATTGTCATACAGCTGTCAATTGCACGAACACCAGTTGAGAAAATTTCATTAATAATCGGTCTTTCAAACGGCCCTGGCGGCGGCCCTTCAATAGGACGCCAGGTTGCACCTGTTGTATCAAGCGGTTTTCCGTCAATCGGTTCACCCATCGGATTTATCAGGCGCCCGAGAAGAAAATCACCTACAGGAATAATAATCGGTTTTCCCATAGATGTTACAAGACTTCCCTGCCCGATGCCGTTTCCGTCCAAAAGAAGAAGAAGCTGCGCGGCTTCACCCTTAAATGCAACAACTTCAGCAGGCTTTTTTTCACCTGCATCAGTTTCAATATAACACAAATCACCGATTTTTAGCCCCGGAAGTTTAACCTCAACAGTCAAACCCAAAAGTTTTGAAACAGTACCTTTAAACTTAAAAAGAGTTGTCTCATCAAGTTTGTTTTTAACCCGCTGTTTCAAATCAATAAGTCTGCTTTCATCCAAATTCTGCATATCAAAATTATAATGAGAAAAAGAGTAAAAGACAATTTATTTACATAAAGATTGTTGTATTTTTGTTCCGCACTGACAAAGCCGCTTTTGGTGGCAAAAGCGGCGCAAAACCAGCCGGCAGTTTGCGTCGCTTTGCTGTCAAAGCGACCCCGTCCGGAGGACAATATAAAAAATAAATTTTAATTCATACAACAATCTTTATGTAATTTTGTTAACCGAAGCCTTGATTATCAGATATTTTTGTGGTTATAATTAAATCGGAACGGGCAATTCCTCTTAAGCCTTGTTCAAGGATTGCCAAATACGGCGCGGCTGCAGTGTTTTGGAAATCCGGATTAAAAAATTTCGCCCCGTGCGGAATTGCGTTACAAAACAAATTAAGAAGGAAATTTTAAAATGTTAAAAATCAGATTAAAAAGAATGGGTGCAAAAAAGAACCCGTCATACAGAATTATAGTTATCAACTCTACAACAAAACGCGAAGGCAGACCTGTTCAAGAATTGGGCTACTACAACCCGAAAACAAAAGTTATGCAGCTTGACAAAGTTTCTGCTCTTGACTGGGTTAAAAAAGGTGCTCAACCGACCGAAACAGTTGCATATTTGATTAAAAACTGCAATGATGACGGCACTTTAAACTATCAAAAGAAAGAAACTGTTAAACTTTCTAAAAAGGCTCAGGCAAAAGCCCAAGCAGAAGCTGAAGCTAAGGCAAAGGCTGAAGAAGAAGCAAAAGCTGCAGCTGAAGCCGCTGAAGAAACCACAGCTGAAGCGTAAGAGCAGATTTATAAAACCAAAACCTGAAAGCTCCCGTTTATGGGAGCTTTTTCAATGTAAAAAAAAAATCGGCGTTAGCGCCGGTCTCTTTAAACTTCTTTATATTTACTAATTTCTTCAAAATAATGCTCTAACGCAATATAACCTTTATAAATTTCGTTTGAAATATTTGCGTATCTGTTCGCATCAATAAACTTCAATTCTCTTGCACGGATTTCAAGTATTTCATCCGCGTCGTTTTTAAGTTTGACATCCTGTGATGAAGACCATTTTTGCAAAAGCGCCAATTCTTCATACATTTGCTTAACTGTAGTGTATTCCAGAACGTTAAAATCATACTTTGCAAGAAGCGCACGCTCTGTATTATTAATTCTGCTCATTACCGCTTGAAATTTAAATACACGTTTAATAATTATGTAATTGTCGGCAACTTTTCTATGCGAATACGGAATTGTATTCTTTGCAAGAAGCGCTGCATATGAACGTGATGTAAAAGATTCATCTTCTTTTGAAAAAGCACTCTTTGATGTCAAATCAAAATTGGATTTTTTATCTAAAATTTCTTCAAGCATCTAAACCCCCAGTTATTGTGGAAAGCCGCACAGTTTTTGCGAAACTTTTGTTAGGAAAATCATAAAATAAACATACTTCATGTTTAACAGAATAAGTCAATTTTTTTACATAAATTAAAAATTCATAGCCTTAACCGGAAAACTTTAAACTGCGGGAAGAAAAAAATTAAAAAACAAAAGTCCGATAAATTACCGGACTTTTGTTTTCATATGCATCGGGTTATTGAAAACCCGTATTTTTTAATAAATTAATTAACGAGCTGTTCCATAATCTCAAACGGTTTTTCTGCAACGCGCATTGTTTCTTCATCAATAATACCGCGTTTTAATTCAGTGAAAGTCGCTTTTTTAGAGTTGAATTTTTTCTTCAAAAACTCATATGAAACTTTCGGGTCGCATTTGTCTCCGCATGTAAACAAGTCAACTGCAGCATAACCCAATTCCGGCCATGTGTGAATTGCAAGATGGCTTTCGGAAATAATTACTACGCCTGAAACGCCGTAGGGGTTAAACATGTGGAAACATTTTTGGACAATAGTCGCACCACATTCAAGGGCGGCATCCACCATGTACTTTTCTACTTTATCAATACTGTTCAATGTGTTGGGATCACATTCGAAAAATTCTGCTAAAACGTGTTGTCCTAAGTGGATTTCTTTCTTACCGTTTTCCTTAAACGCTGTAAATGGTGATGTTATTGCCAATTCATGTGCCTCCTTTGTATAAATGTATACTTACTACCTTACTGCAAAATTATCCAATATAATTTGCAATCAACATATTACTACAAAAAATAAAAAATTTGTATTTTTTACACTTTAATTTTATTTTTTTACAATTCTTTAAATTATTATGCCTTTAAACACGCAGTAATTAATGCTCTTTTCGGGTTATTTTTATTAAGTTTTATTAATCTTTAAAATATTCGGAACATTTTTATTATAAAATCAGGTTATGAATAATAAAATTTTGGTAATTGATGACGATATAGCGATAAACGAACTGATTAAAGTAAATCTTGAACTTTGCGGGTATAAAGTTGTTCAGGCATATGACGGAACAAAAGGATTTGCGCTTTGCAAACAGGAGAAACCTTCTCTTGTTGTTTTGGATGTTATGATGCCGGAAGTTGACGGTTTCACGGTGGCGCAGAGAATACGTAAAAACGAAGAGACGAAAAACATTCCTATTTTAATGCTTACAGCGCTATCAGAACTTAATGACAAAGTTAAAGGTTTTGATATAGGGGTTGACGATTATCTTGTAAAACCTTTTGAGATGGAAGAGCTGCAAGTAAGAGTCCGCGCACTTTTGAAAAGATCAAACATGATTCCGGAAAGTATCGCGACACGGGAACTTTTAACATTAGGTGAAATCACATTGCTTCCTGAAGTTTACAGCGTAAAAATCAACGATAAAATTGCAAAACTTACACCGATTGAATTTGATATTTTTAATCTGCTTTTCCAGAACCACGGGAATATGGTATCTTCGCAAAAGCTGCTCAAGGAAATCTGGGGATATGCGCCTGATGATGATGTAGAAACAATACGGGTTCACATTCGACATCTTCGCTCAAAACTCGACAAAATTTCAGAGGGGAAAAAATATATTGAAACGATTTACGGCGGCGGGTATAAGTTGGAGGCTTAACACCATTAAATACGAAGAAGTCCGCCAAATAGCGGACATCCTAGGTTATGATATTCAATTCGTCAAACGCAGGTAATTAAAACATACATCCCTTTTCAAGAAAGTTTTTCAGGCCTTCAGCAAAAGTTTTTTCTGTTTTGCGCTGCGGAAGATGAACATGTTCTTGTGAATTTAATTTGTAGGATAAAACGGTGTAATCCTGATCGGTATGGCCTAAAATACTGGCCATCGCTCTATTGTAAGCCAATTCTGCTCTTTTTGCTTTTGCAATTTCTCCGACTTTGACAAGTCCGCTTTGACTGCTCTGTACAAGTGTGTTTAATTCTATTTTCATATTTTCCCTTTCTAAAATGTATATTTATAAAAAATCGTAAAATTTTTTTTTGCTAGTTTTTAACATCCTTAAAAACAATTTCATAGCCCAAAACATTTGCTATATCATTTATCTCTTTAAATTTAAGTGTGTTATTTTTTAATTTATTGTAAAACCCCGGATAACTCGGGCTGAATCCGGACTTTTCACATAACCGCACAAGAAGTTTACGCAGCGAAAGCCCCTTATAGGCACAAATAGTCTTTATAAAATCAAGTAATGAAATATTTTCAAATTTGTAATCCATTTATTCATGATAGCCATTAAATAGATTTGAAACAAATCTCTTGACAAATTATATTTGTATAAATATAATTTATATTAAAATTAATATAATTTATAATATTCTATTTACAACGGAGTCGCTTATGAAAAACGGATTCACAATGGCAGAAGTCTTGATTACACTTGGTATAATTGGGATTGTTGCAGCATTCACAATACCACAGCTTATTCGCGGGTATCAGAAAAAAGAAACTGCAATACGGCTTAAAAGAGCATACACAATAATTCAGCAGGCAATACGGCTTGCCGAAAATGAACATAATGAAATGCAATACTGGGATTTCACACTTAAAGGAGAAGATTTTTTTGAAACATATCTGGCTAAACAATTCAATCATCCGATAATAATTTCATCAACAGACCTGCACAAAAAAGTAAAAAGGAAACTCCTCAACGGAAGCGACTATACAGGAACTACATATACAAGTTCAAACACTGCGAATTTTCTGACAAATGATGGAAGTTTAATAACTTTCTCTCTAAATAGTGAGGCTGAAAACGGTTTGTGGGTAGGAATAGACGTAAACGGACTCGCAAATCCGAACACAGTCGGACGTGATACTTTTCTATTTTACTTTAGTTTTAAAAAAGGCTTGCAGCCGCTAGGCAAAGAAGGTACACCCACAAGTTGGCTGTGTCAAAACTGCACAAGAGAACAATTTTTAAGCAGTAGCTACAACTCATGCAAAAAATCCGGTGCCGGATACTGGTGCGCAGCAGTAATTATGGAGGACAACTGGGAAATAAAATCCGATTACCCGTGGTAAAAACACTTTACCGGGTTCACTCCTGCTCATAACCGAAGTTTTTTAATAAACTTTCCTTCTTTCGCCAATCCTTTTCAACTTTAACTTCAAGCCCGAGAAAAACTTTTTTTTCAACTATTTTTTCCAATTCCTGACGGGCTTCCGTTCCGATTTTTTTAAGCATTGAACCGCCTTTGCCGATTAAAATTCCCTTCTGGCTTTTTGTTTCACAGAAAACATTTGCATAAATTCGGTCTATCTCCTCAGTCTCCTGATATCTGTCAATTTTAACGGCAACCGAATGCGGAATTTCATCTGATGTATTAAGAAGAATTTTTTCTCTTATCACTTCTTCCGCAACCGAGCGCATTGTTTCTTCCGTCACAACATCCTCAGGATAAAGCAGCTCACCGTCCGGAAGTTTTTTATAAATATTGCTTATCAATGTATCAATATTTCGTCCGGTCTTTGCAGATACCTTGACTACAGGAAGATTTTTATAGAAAAGCATTTTGTAAGTCAAAAGATTTTCTTCAACTTTTTCCGGCTTTTTAATTTTGTCGACTTTATTCATAACAATTATTACGGGAATTTCTGTTTCAAGAAGATTTTCCGAAATCCATTTGTCACCTTTTCCGGCAGGTTCGGAACCGTCAACGAGAAACAGAACAACATCCGCATCAGGAATAGCTATTTTTGCCTCATCAAGCAAAAACTCGCCCAGTTTGTTTAAAGGCTTGTGCACTCCCGGAGTATCAACAAACACAATCTGCCCTTTGTCCGTTGTATAAATTCCTTTTATACGTTTTCTTGTCGTCTGCGCTTTATCAGTTGTAATCACAATCTTCTGTCCGAGAATCTGATTGAGAAGAGTTGATTTGCCGACATTCGGACGACCTATTATTGTTACAAATCCGCTTTTCATGTTTACAATCTTAACATAAAAGTATCAATTTATTAACAATTTGGCAATTTTTTTTTACTCAATGTATTATATAATATATAGTGGTAGGTAAAAATAACGGAAAAATTATGGTTAAAAAATCCGAAAGACTTGGTCTTATTTTACTATTATGCCTGAGTTTAACAAATTTTACGGGCAGTCAAGCATTAGCCGAAAACACGCTTAATCAAATAGATGTCCGCAAAAATTCCTCAGACGGACTTGAATTTACCCTTTATACATCAAGTCCTTACGCGGATAACGTCGTTGTTACCAAAAAATCCGACAACAAATACGTTATTTTAATGCCTAATGTAAACAATGCACCAAACGCAAAACCGGATTTTTCATCGGTAAAAGACGTCGTATCAGATGTTGATGTTCGTGCAGTTAATGACGGACAGGGCGGCTATACAAAAGTTACCGTAATAACAAACCGTCCGGTTGATATTAAAACCAGCACGGCAAAAGCAGCCCCTGTTACTCAAGAACAGCGCGAATACAGAGCTCTGATTGCACAGCAAAAATCGAAACCCGCTGCGCCGCCTATGGTTCAGACTCAACAGCCGGTTCATCAAAATACAGGTTTCAAACTGCCGGAAATTCAGCCTACCAAAACAGCTGCTGACCTTGCATCCGCAAAAGATGCATTGTCCAAAATAGTTCCGGAAACAAAACCTGTTAAATCGGAAACTGTTAAAAAAGCAGAAGCAAAACCCGCTGTTGCTAAAAAAGCTGAACCGAAAAAAGAAGTTCAACAACCCAAAAAAGAAAATAATATCAAACCTGTTTCAGTGAAAAAGACAGAACAGCCCAAAACAGTTGCAAAAACAGTGAAAGAGGTAAAAACCGAACCTGTAAAAAATACCGAAGTAAAAAAAGATTCTGTTAAACCTGAAACAACCAAAACAGAGACAAAACAAGAGCAAAAAGTAAAATCTACGGAAAATGCCGCAGAAAAAGTTTCAGCGGCAAAAGCGACACTGCTTGGAAGGATGCCTCAAAACATGCCCCTTACGATTGCACTTATTTTAATTCCTTTGCTTTGTATAATTACATTGTTTAATATAATCAGAGCATCATTAAAAAATTCACAGCTTCTGAAAAAATCGTTTATGGAAAACATTTCCAAACGTCCTCAAAAAGCTGCAGCTCAAAATTATGACAACATTATAAACAACGAAAATTTAAGCTGGCAGGAAAAATATCAGCAATACGTTGATGTTTCCGGCGACAAGCCTCAGGAAAAACCGAAAGCGCCGAAATATAATTTTGTAGCGCAGCCAAACGATACGCAAAATGTTAAAGCTGAATTTATTGAGCCTGCTGATGAAACTCAAACGGAAAAACTTGAAAGAATACTTCAATCATCACCTGACGTTGAAAAAACAAATCTTGAAAACGACATTGATGAAATGGAAAACAACTCACTAATTTCCGGTAATGTGATTGACGAAACAGCAGCAATTCACAACGAGATTCACAAAGCAACCAGACTTAAAGCATTTGCTGAAAAGATGGCGCTTGAAGAAACTCACAGAAACAAAAAAATTAAACACAGACGCGTTCATCTTGAAATTCCGAAAGAAATGCAGCATATAAATCTCGGCTATTCACAACTTCATACCAATCCGAGAACCTTCAAAAATGCAACCTTAAGCGTTTCAGATTTGATTGCAAAGAGCAACAAATTATTAAATCTTCAACCGGAATTTAAAGAAGAAAAAAATGATTATGAAATGATTTCAATTGACGAATATTTCAACATAATCGAAGATAACAAATCAAACGTAACCAGCCCGCTTTCAAATACTATTGCGGACAGTCTGGGCAAAATGAAAGACAAATCAATTCCTGCGGCAAAACCGGTTACAAAAATAACAAACCCGATTACAAAGACTCAACCAAAAGAAAAAGAAGACTATTTGAGCGGATTGATTGTAAAATCAGGTTTTGATATTGATAAAGAACGCGGATTTTATCTGGTATCACTGGACGGAAAATCTGCCGTAATCGGAAGAATTAAAGACGAAGTCTTTGTATTAAAGAAATTCGACAGAAACATAAACAAACCGCTTCAGGTAAGAAAAGATAATCCGAATGTCTATATGGTAAAAGCAGACGATTTCAAATCTCTTGTTGAAGTTAATAAAGAGAAAATGGGTGTCTTAATAGAATTATAATTTTTTTTAAGTGAGCCTTTTCAGGCTCACTTTTTTGAGGAGGGAAGGCGTTGAACAAAAATCTGAAGAAAATATGCACGCTGATATTTTTTACGATTTTTTTATGCGGCTGCACCCCGAAAGATTCAAGAACTATTGTTCAATTTTCAAGCTGGGGTTCAAAATCGGAAATTGATATTTTAAAGCCGATTTTGAAAGATTTTGAAACCGAAAATCCTGATATCAAAATTGATTTTATGCATATTCCCCAGAATTATTTTCAGAAACTTCACCTTCTTTTTGCCTCCAACACGGCTCCTGATGTTGTTTTTATTAACAATCTTTATCTGCCGGTTTACGCAAACGCGGGCAAACTGGAGGACTTGACCGAAACAGGCCTGATTGATGAAAACTTTTATAAAAAATCTGTTGAGGCATTAAGCTATAAAAACAAAATTTATGCGGTTCCGCGCGATATTTCAAATCTTGTAATTTTTTATAATAAAGATTTATTTGATAAAAAAGGACTTCCGTATCCTGACGAAAATACAACTTTTCAGGATTTTTTAAATCTTGCGCAAAAATTAACGGACAAAGAAAAAGGGATTTTCGGAATAAGTTTTGAGGAAGAGCCGTTGTTTTATCTTCCGTATTTGATGAGTGAGGGTGGTGGAATTTTGTCGGATGACGGAGATGAAAATATTTTAGACACTGACGCAAGCAGGCGCGGCATAAAATTTTATGCGGATTTAAGAAAAAAATATAATGCTGCCCCGAAACAAAACGAAAGTGCGAGTGCCACAATGGCTCAAATGTTTTTGCAGGGGAAGATTGCAATGCATTTGTCCGGAAGATGGCTCGTGCCAAAATACAGAGAAGCCGCGGAATTTGATTGGGATATTGCACCTTTTCCGAAAGGTTCTGCTGGCAGCATAGTTCCGCTTGATGCGTCAGGATGGGCAATTTCCGCAGACTCAAAACACAAAGAAGAATCCAAAAGATTAATCAAATACCTTTCCTCAAAAGAAAGTCTTGAAAAATTTTCAAAAAGCGGTCTGATAGTTCCCGCAAGAATTGATGCGGCAAACTCTGAATATTTTCTTGATAACCAAAAACCGCAAAATGCCAAAATATTTTTGGATGTAATTGAAACCTCAAAACCTACACCGGTAAATATAAATTATAACGAAGTTCTGGATAAAACCAAACAGATTCTTGAGCAGGAATTCTTTTAAATTTTCATGCTAAAATCAGATTATGAAAGAATATGATTTTTACATTGTTCCGACACCTATCGGAAACCTCGGCGATATAACCATCCGCGCAATCGAAGTTTTAAAATCAGTCGATTTAATTGCCTGCGAAGATATGCGGGTAACACAAAAACTTCTAAATCATTTTGAAATTAAAACGAAATGCATTTCCTACCACAAATTCAACGAAAAAGAACGCGTAAATAAGTTTGTCGAAATTTTGAACGAAGGCAAAAAAATCGCACTTGTATCAGACGCCGGCACGCCTCTTTTTTGCGACCCCGGCTCAATTCTTGTGGAAGAATTGAGAAAACATAATTTTAAAATAACAGCACTTCCTGGAGCAAATGCCGTTGCAACATTTTTGTCACAAAATGCACGCGGAAATGAAGATTTTTATTTTGCGGGATTTTTGCCGAAGTCAAAACAACAAATAGAGAATCTTTTAAAAAAATATAAAACAACAAACATAGTTTTTTACGAAAGCCCGAACAGACTTTTGAATACGCTAAAAATAATTAACGAAACCCGTCCGAATTCACAAATTTCAATAGGCAGAGAACTTACAAAAGTGTTTGAAGAAATAGTTTGCGACAGCACGGAAAATGTTATTGAATATTTTAAAAATAATGTTTTAAAAGGTGAAATCGTCGGAATGGTTTTTAATGAAAATTCAAAAAATATTGACATGGACATGGATGAAAAAATCGAAAAATTAAAAAATAAAAATTTCAGCGCAAAAGAAATTTCAATAATCATTTCCGAACTTTACAACGCAAACAAAAACGACGTCTACAAAAGAGTTTTGGACATATAAACAAATGTTTCATATCTTAATATTAAGTTTTTTACTTTTACAAGTTTATGGTATAATATTTTTAAGAACAGAGAAGATTTGAGGAACCGGATTTCTTGGAATCAAAAAGAATCATATATTCAATATTAATATCATTATCATTAATGACATTAAATCCGTTATCGAGCTTGGGAGCAGACAGTTTATGGGATTATAATGCCATGGACACGGTTGGAAGTGACATGGCAGAAAATTATGATTATAACCAATCTGTTGATTCTGATGTTTTGATTGCAAAAAACAAAAAAGAGAAAAAAGAAAAAAAATTCTTTAATTTTTTCAAGAATAAAGAACAAAAACAGGAAATAAAAGAGCCCCCGAACGAAACTCCGGAAACGCAGCCTGTTGAAACAGAACCTCCGATATCACCGGATTCAGAGGAAACCCCTCAATTTAAACCGTTAGCAAAGCCGCAAGAGCAATATTACATAAATCAGGAAGGAACAGAAGAAACTCCGGCCGTTTCAAGAACATCCGCCAAAGGCGACAAATACATAAAAGATATAGAAATCCACGGAACAAACGTCATTTCACCTGACGTAATTCTTACTCAAATCAAACAAAAGAAAGGTGAAATCTACAATCGAAACACTGTTCAGGAAGACTTGCGCAATATTTATCAACTCGGTTACTTCAGCGAAAAAATGCGCGCAATTCCGGTTAACAATCCTGACGGCACAATTACCCTCAAAATCATTCTTGAAGAAAACGCACCGGTAACAGACTTCACAATCGAAGGAAATACAGTTGTGTCAACGGAAGAAATTCTTTCGTACTTAATTGACATGAAAGGAAAACCGCAAAATATTGCCCGGTTAAATGAAGCAATCGCAAAAATCCAGCAATGTTATGCATCAAAAGGTTATATTCTTGCAAGAATAGATTCCGTAACGGACGATCCTGACGGAACAATCAACATCAGCCTGAAAGAAGGTACAATTAATCGTATTCTTATTGCCGGCAACGAAAAAACAAAAGACTTCGTAATAGAAAGAAACGTTCTGTCAGAACCCGGAATGATTTACAATGAAAATATCTTAAAAGAAGATATTGCAAGATTATACGCTTCTCAGGCGTTCAAAGATGTAACCCGCGAAATTACTCCATGCCCTGATATTCCGGATGCATACGATATCACAATTAATGTTCAGGAACAACGGACCGCAAATATCTCTATCGGCGGCGGTATTGATACAGTAACAGGGGTTTTCGGTTCTCTTGGAATCGCAGACAACAACTTCCGCGGACGTAATCAGAGAGTTTCTCTTAACGGTCTGGTCGGTTCCGGTGTAATCCTTAACGACGCATCTATCAAAAGAAGAATGAACATGCAGGTTGAATTAAGTTTCTTTGAACCTTATTTCTTCAATGCAGACACTTCATTAATGAGCAAATTATTCTTTAGAGACTTCGGAAGTTATCAGGTGCCGCTTGCTATTGAAAGACGCTACGGTGCGGAAATGACTGTTGCTCACAGAATAAGAAAAGCAAAACATTTGACCTCAACATTTTCTCTTGGTGTTGAAAATATTGACGTA
Organism: Candidatus Gastranaerophilales bacterium; assembly: GCA_944325585.1. Lineage (GTDB taxonomy): Bacteria > Cyanobacteriota > Vampirovibrionia > Gastranaerophilales > Gastranaerophilaceae > Scatenecus. Next base: position 14,614 of record CALVAS010000012.1, on the reverse strand, counting down.
CGTGAAGGCGACTTTAACAAAATTGCAAGCCTATATCAAAGATATAACATTCCGATTGAAGAACGTGCAAAACAACTTGACGGCGGTCTTTTTATGTCATTAAGCCCAGCACTGGTCTATGATTCACGTGAAGGCGGCACCGTAACAAGAAAAGGAACAATTGCAAGTTTAAGATTTGACGAAGAAATCGGACTTAATGATTTTGGCAAAACCCACGGAAAATTGACCGGATCTATTAAACATTATATTCCGATAGGTAAAAAATCATCATTATCATTCACAGCCAAGGGCGGCGGCAAACTCCATGGTGATGACATGCCTGAAGTTATGATGTACAGATTAGGCGGCCCTTATACAATCCGCGGTTTCAAAATGAGCGGTGTAGGTACGGGTGATGCGTTCATAATGGGATCTGCAGAATTTGCAACACCTATTCCTTTTTTGGACAGAACAAGACTGGCAAGAAAAGTTAATTTCTTAAACAATATCAGATTCACTGTCTGGGCTGATGCAGGTAAGGTATTTAACCCGACAGTTACAAATACATTGTACGACAGACCGCTCCAGGCAATCACGGCAGGTGTCGGTTTGAAATTGTATATTCCGGGAATGGGACCGCTCTCAATTGATTACGGTATTCCGTTCACCAATGCCGGTGAAAACGGAAACCAAGGCGGATACTTCACATTCGGTGTAGGTGACTTAATTTACTAAAAAACTAGGAGGTAATATGAAAAAAAATTTAGCAGCAGCTTTATTGGTTATAGGATTATGCGCCTTCGGCAGCAAAGCAATGGCAGGCGGTGTTGGATATATTAATTATCCGAAGGTTCAAGACAATTTTGCATTTGCACAGGCTGCAATAAAAGAAGTTGATGCAAAAAGTTTGGAACTTCAACAATTTATGGTTGACAAAGAAAAACAATACAAAGCACTCGACACGCCGTTAAAAAAACAAAACTTTGAAGATGCAACAGCAAGGGAATTTAATGCAAAGCAAGAAGCTCTTATCAAATTGAAAGCACAAAAAGAAGAGCAAGTTTTCAATAAAATTCAGGCTGCAGCAAAACAGGTTCTTGTAGAGCAGAAACTTGATGCGATTGTTGATTTCCGTGTAATATTTGTAGGCGGAGTTGACATTACCGATCAGGTAATTCAAAAACTTAAAGCAATGCCGTAATTTTAATTTTTGAAAGGATTATGTATGAAATATTCTCAAAACGGAGAACAATATCATATCGGCTTAAAAGAAGGCGATGCAGGGAAATATGTAATCTTGCCCGGCGACCCTAAAAGATGCAAAAAAATTGCCGAATATTTTGACAACGCCCAACTTATTGCGGACAGAAGGGAATATACGACTTATACCGGCTACCTTAACGGTGAAAAAGTATCAGTTACCTCTACCGGTATAGGCGGCCCGTCAGCCTCAATTGCGTTGGAAGAACTTGTCAAAATAGGTGCGGAAAAATTTATCCGTGTCGGTACATGCGGCGGGATTGATATTAACGTCAAAGGCGGCGACCTTGTAATTGCAACAGGAGCCGTCAGAATGGAAGGAACGTCTAAAGAATACGCTCCGATAGAATTTCCGGCAGTTGCTGACCTTGATATAACAAACGCACTTGTTGAAGCCGGCAAAAAATTGAATCATCCGTTTCATACAGGAATCGTACAATGCAAAGATTCATTTTACGGGCAGCACAGCCCTGAAAAATCACCGGTAAGTTATGAACTGATAAACAAGTGGGAAGCATGGAAAAAATTGGGCTGTAAGGCATCGGAAATGGAATCTGCGGCACTGTTTGTTGTCGGAAGCGCCTTAAATGTCAAAGTCGGATCAGTATTTTTAACCGTTGCAAATCAGGAACGTGAAAAATTGAATCTTGAAAATCCGGTAATTCACGACACAGATATGGCAATCAAAACGGCAATTGAAGCGTTGAAAATTCTCATTGAAAAAGACAAAAATCAGGAGTAGTTAAATGTTTAACAAAAAAATGCAGTATATTATAAAAACCTGTTCAGGAGAAAATATGCAGGAACTTCAAAATCTGCTGAACGAAATGTCTATGAACGGCTGGGAGCTATACAGCATGAATGAGGTTGAAACTGACGACGGGATTAAATTCAACTGCATTTTTATGTCCGAAACAAAAACGGATGAAGAATCTTCAACCTCTGATGTGATAAATATTTCAACATTCAAAAGCCAGATGGAAAAAATGCTTTCTCCAAAACTTTCGCCGTATGAGAATTGTCTTGACATTCAGGCAAAAATTAAAAATCAGCAGAACAAAATAACAAAAATCAAAAAAGAACTGGAAAAAGAGGCTCCGGCATCAGTCAGCAGAAAAAAATTAAACGATAAAATTTCCGCAAATCTCAAAGAGCTGGATGAATTGAAACAAAAACTTGCCAAAGCGACCTCTCCTGATGTTATGTATGAAAAACTTTATGAAGAGAAACTTTCGATACATTTGAGCGATGAACTTATTGAATATGTTGAAAGCGACTCTGAATATACCGACGAAACTCTTCTGGCAGAAACAGTTAAATCAAGATTAAAATTGACAGAAGAACTCGGATATATTATTCCAAAAATTGTTTTTCAGGATGATGAAAGTTTAAATCCGTATGAATTTGCAATAAGAATCCGCGGGCTTGACGTATTTAGAGCGTGTGTTTATCCGAATTACACAATGTATTTTGAAGATGAACTTAATCTTGAAACAAAAATTAAAAACTCAATATATGACACTGATTTTATAACAGGAGAAAAAGTCGTCTGGATAGAAAAAAGCAAAACAAAAGATTTTTGGGAAAAGGGCATGACCGGAGCAGAATATATCGGACGTGCTCTGGAGCATGTTGCCGTTAAATATGTCGAAGAATTGATGGATTACGGCGACGTTGAAAAATATATAGATGTTGTAAGCAAAAGAAACGAATTTCTTGTTGAAAATTTGATTCCTGATTTTATTTCATTATCGGATTTGAAATTCATTTTGACAAGCCTTATTCGCGAGCGTGTATCCATAAAAGATATCACCTATATTTTTGAAAAGATGAATGATTTTGCACAGGACAGCGCAAAATCTGATTTACTGAAAAAGGTTCGTCTTGCTCTGTCAAGAAGAATTTGTGCAAAATATGCAAATGACAACGGAGTTATCAGTCTTTTTGAAGTTTCCGAAAAAACTCTGGAATCTTTTATGCCCAGTTTTGAAGAAGATGAAGATTTTATAATCAAAATTGACGGAGAATATGCGGAAAAACTCGCGCAAAAATTAACCAAAAAGGCAAAACAAAGCGGAATTAAAGAGCCGAAAATTCTGGTTCCGATGGAATTGAGACATTTATTTTTTACACTTTTGTCAAATTATCTTAATAACATAACTGTTCTCACAAGAGAAGAAATCGGATGCAATTTCGGAATAGAAATTATAGGAATTATTTAAAAAAATTTTAAGTTCTAGCAAAAAAAAATTTTCACGATTTTTAAAAGAGCATGCGCATATTACCGGTTCAAAACAGAATATACAATAGTCCGTCTTTTCAACGCAGACCGAGAAAGGATGAAGAAAGAGATTTACAATTAACGATTGAAGACGGATTTAAAGTTGCAGGAGTAAAACAACGAATCGCAATTACCCACGGATCAGTTTTTCCGGCAACCGGCCGCGATACATTTATCGGTTCACCATACGGAGAAGGCGCCAAAAACTGGATTAACTTTTTAAAGTTATACGGATTTACCGGCAATCAACTCGGTCCGAACGGTTCATTGTATGCTGATAATCCGTCGCCATACAACTCTTCTGCGCTTAACGAAAATCCGCTCTTTATAGATTTAAAAGCTCTGACTACCGATAAATACGGCAGGATTTTAAGTAAACAAACTTACGAAAATATTACGCTGCCTATTGAACCTAACGACAAAAATTATGCATTTTCCGACTTCAAAGAAGCCAAAATTATTTATTACAGAGCATTGCAGGAAGCATACAGAAATTTCAGAAAGAATTTGGCAAAAGGTCATCCAAATGCTATAACGCTTAATAATGAATTCACAAATTTTAAAAACTCCCGATTATACAGTAAAAAAACTCGCGGACAACAAACAGAGGAAGAAGGCGTTTATCGGGTTCTGGCTTCAATTTACAACACAGAAGATTACACAAAATGGGACAGATTGGATTCCAACCTGATGGCAGAAATCAGAAACGGAAATCCTACAGCGGCAGAAAGATACAAAGAACTTACCGAAAAATTCAAACACCCGATTGAAGAATATCAATTTGAACAGTTTATTGTAAAAAAACAAATAAAAGAAAACAAAGATTTTCGTGATAAATTAAACTTCAAATATTTTTCGGATTTTCTAATCGGCTGCTCCAAAATGGACGCCTGGAGATTCCGTGAAGCATTTTTGGACGGGTATTCTGTCGGCACATACGAATCCGGCGACACTCCGTATCAAACCTGGGGGATTCCGGTACTTAATCCAAGAAAACTTTTTGTAGGATATGACGGGGTTAATATCGGCGGCGAATTTTTGAAAGAAAAACTTGAGCATGCACTTGAAAATTGTGAAAATATTCGTATTGACCACGCGTTAGGCTTGATTGACCCGTTCATATACGAGGAATCCACAATTGAATTTGATAACAACGGCAAGCAAATAAAAAGCAAAGTTCATGGCAACTTTATGTCACAAATTACAGATGAAGAAGGCAACAAGTTTGATGATTACCAGAATTATTTGAGAATATTAGAGCGCCTGGTTTTGCCGATACTGAAAGAACATGATATTGATAAGACTGAACCGGTTTGGGAAAATATTTGCTGTGAGCCGGAAACATTTAAAAAGACATATTACGAAGAAAATAATCTGCCTAAGATAATTCAAACCGAAGGAAAACAGGCTGCAAATGAAGGAAATGAAAACTGGTTCCTTGTAGGTTCGCACGATTCAATACCCGCAATGAATATGCTTAAAGATGACAATGATTGGAGAAGGTGGAATCCGGCCTGGGATGCGGAATACTTAGCACAATATCTGAATCAGGATCCTGCGCGGGCAGAAGAAAAAGAAAAATTCCTTGATAAGATTTCAGGCTACTCAAACGGAGCGCCCAAAATAGAAGATGATCTTGCAAATGCGGACAGAGAACTTGTAAAAGCAAAATTTGCCGAATTATTTACCAAAGAGAAAATTATGGTTTCCTTTGCCGATATTTTAGGAATAAATGACAAAAATATTGTTTATAATATCGGCGGTTCTTCAAATGACATTAACTGGCGCGAAAGAATTGCACCTGACTTTATAGATAAATATTACGAAAACCTCTCAAGCGACAATCCGACAGCATTGAATATCCCAGAAGTTTTAAAAATAGCTGTACGCGCAAAGCTGGATATGACAATAGCAAACAGCAGCAATCCCGATGAAACCCGCAGAGAGCTTAATGAAAAATATAAACCGCTTCTCGATAAATTAGAGTATTATGAAAAAATGCTTAAGGAAAAAGAATAGATGAATAAACAACAAGGCGCCGGCAAAGCCGGCGCCTTGTTGTTTAAATAAATTCACTCAATAACTAATCTCTGTGAATACCGATTTGATATCCGGGCACACACAAAAATCCAGGCACTGTTCTTGTTATTGCTGTAGACAGAGCCGATCTATCAGCCATCAAAGTTACAGCCATACTTAAATCATCAACATGCGGCGCAAAATCAGTTTTCTTAATTTTTCTCTCAACATGTTTATGATAAATTTTTTCGTTTATAAAATTAGAAAGTTTATTACCTCCGACAATCCCGACGCCCAGTCCCGCAACAGTCAAAAATGCGGAAGGAAGAGCTTTTAAAAATTTATTAAAATATAAGATTCCTTTACTGTTAAACCCCGGCGCCTGCGGAACATAACTTAAAATAGCCTGCTTGTTTTTATCATACAAATGAGAAACGCCACTCACACAAATTACCGGAACTAAAACATTTCCCAATAATTGGTTGACTGTTTCTCTCAGTTTTCCTTTAAAATATTTTTTGTCGTCTAAAACAGCCCCGCCTGCCAATCCGCCAAGTGCAGAACCGCCCGCAAGTGCAAGAATCTCTTTTTCTTCAATTTCCATTAACTTTGCATCAGGATTTTTCTTATTAAAAATTTTCAACATAGCCCAATTCTTAGGATTTTGTGAAAATATAACTTTTGGATTGAGTGAAAAGCCTTGCCTTTTTGCGATTATCGCAGAAACAATTCCGACTCCGCCCATGGAACTTAATAAAATACCTCTTTTCAAAGCCGGATTGATAAATTCATCTTGTTTTTCTATATTATTATCTTTTCTTTTATTCAGCTCTTGTCGATGAATTTTATTTACATTATTATAATAATTAGGTTCAATCTTTGAATTTGATACTCGACTGAATGTCATAATTAATCACCTTCACACACATTTTAACAAAAACAAGAAAAATTTTTTCTTGTTATTAATACAGCAAAATTTAACAAAACTTTAAATTCCCCAGTGTTACAAACTATTAAAAAAAACTGAATATTTAGCAAATTTTTTCATTCAGGAATATTTAACCAATTGTCAATATTTTTAAAATTTTAAAATTATGTCTACGATACAACCCTCAATAACTAAAAACAATCACACTGCGCGTCATTTTGTAAAAGGAATGGCAAGCCGCGGTTTAGCCCCGTTAATTTTGCTTGAAAGTACAGTAATATCCGGCCGGACCTATCAGGCACATAAAAGAGGCGGTTTTCACGAAGCAAGAGAACGCGTAACAGAAGAAACCCTCGGTGCTGTTTTTTGGTTCAGCGGTGTACAGGGCTTTAACAAATTAATTGACTATTTTGTCGGTAAAAAACTGTTAAAATTACCTGAGACGAATTTTGACGTAGGCGAAGATTTCCTGCATAATCCGTTGAAGAATTACATCAAACAAACAGGTATCTCAAAAAATAAAATTGCAGCATTTAAATTCGGCAAAGTAACAAGCAGTATTATTCTTGCAAACTGCCTTGTAGGATTGGTCGTACCAAAACTTAATCAGGCTCTGACAAGATATTACAAAAAGAAAGACGAAAAAAGAGCGCTGAAAAAACAACCTTTCCAACCATCAGAACTTCCTCAAAAGAAAACCTCTGATTTACCGCTTTTAAATATAAACAAGCCGTCTATTTCCGACTTCATGTCAGACTCTGCAAGAGTAAACAAAAAAGACAAAACGCCATCCTTTGGCGGATTAATGAACACACAAACACTCTTGTCTCTTGCAAACCACTTTGAAAATGATGCAAAATATCAGCTTTTGTCAACAGACGTTGGTATCGCAGGCGGACGTGCAATAAGTTCAAGAAACAAACATGAACGGACAGAAATATTGTTCCGCGATTTAACCTCAATCTATTTTTACATGTTCAATATGCCGAATGTGAACAAATGGCTTAATCAGCTGGAAAACGGTTATAAAACCAGACTTGATCCGGTTTCTGCCAAATATGCGACAGATGAATTGAAAACATTACTAAAAACCAGCAATGGAAAAATGTCTGTTGAGGACTTCCGACAAAAAGTTTTAGACGAAGGCAAACACCAAAACCTTATAACAGAATTTGTAAACAACAAATTCAGCGGAAAAGAAACCGGTGTAATAAAATTGGATGAATTTTTAACAGAACTTGCCAAATTTACATCAGGTGAAGATTACGCAAGACTTTCAACAATTGCCTCCGAGATGGCAGATTTGCAACCTCCTGTCGAAGGCGCTAAATTACTTTCTAAAAATCAAGTTGAAAGTATATTTAAAGGCGGCGTTCTGAATAATCCTAAATTCCTTGATAACCTTTTTGAAGTCGCAACAAGAGACGATATTCCGTTTGCAAAAGTAAAACAATCAAACAGAAAAAATCCATTTAAATTCGTTGCGGAAGCAGAATTAAGCGGAATACGTGATGATGCGGTAAATTATGTTGAAGACATCATCAAACGAGCAAAAGACGGCTTTATTACCGAAGATATTTTGAACAAAGCATGCCGAGCAAACTTTATGAAAAATGCATTTAACTGGGGAACAGGCTTTATAATTTCATCACTGTTCCTGTCAACACTTATTCCTAAAATGCAATACTGGCTTACCAAAAAACTTACAGGCAAAGACCAGTTCCCCGGCACAACAGAATATGCAGACAGCCCCAAAAGCAACGAAAATAACAACAAATAACGTTAATAAAATTCCCCTTTTATACTTGTAAATAAAATTTGAGCATGTGATAATTTGTAAGGAAAGGCAAGATATGTCAAACGTTTTAGTTTATACATTAGACGGAAAAATTTATATAAATTTAACCAACCGCTGTACAAACGATTGTATTTTTTGCCTGAGAAATGACAAATCAGATGTCAAAGGTCAGGAACTCTGGCTGGATGATGAAAATTCCACTGCTAAAGATGTTATAGAACAGTTTGAAAACATTTATCACCAAACACCGTCCGAAGAAGTTATTTTCTGCGGATACGGTGAGCCGATGCTTAAGTTTGAAGTATTAAAAGAAGTTGCAAAATATATTAAAAACAAATACCCCGCAACTAAAATTCGTGTAAATACAAACGGACATGCAAACTTTGTCAACAAACGTAATCTCATTCCGGAACTTAAAAATATTATTGATGAGTTTTCGGTGAGCCTTAATGCAGCGACAAAGGAAGAATACAATGAACTTTCCCGTCCGAAATTCGATGAAGCATATGAGGAAGTCAAAAAATTCATTAAAGCGTGTCACGATGAAAATATATCCGTTGTTGCAAGCGTTGTGGAAGGATACAAGGGACAACACCTTGACCTTGATGCCTGCGAAAAAATTGCGAATGAACTCGGTGCAAAATTTAGAGTGAGAGAGTGGATTGTAAACGGTTATTAATTCTTGAAAGGAAAGAAAATGCAAGTACAAAACATCTCAAATTCAAACAACACTAATTTCCAAGGTTATCTGGTTCTCAGAGGCGACTTTGGTACAGTTGCAACAAAACAGATTAGACAAGCGGCTCCGGAACTTAAAAAATTAATTAAAAAAGAACCGTTTGATTTATTTGTAACCCAGCACAGAAAAGGCGAAAATATTATTGAAGTTTATGCTCAAAATATTGTTGATAATTTTGAACACAAAGATAATAAGAAAATAAGCGCCTTTATATCAGAAACAGGCGATATGCCAGGCGCAGCCGAAAGTGTTATAAAGGAATACAAAGATAAAATTCAAAGCAAAAAACTTTGGGAACGCATAAAAACTGCATACTTTAAATTTGAAGATTATTACTACGAAATGTTAGAAGATATAGGTAAATAAAAAACGCACGAAAAAAGACTGAGAGCTTTTAATAAAGTGCAATAAGAAAGGACGAGAAATGAACATTTTAGACAAAATCATGAAACCGAAATCAATTGCGGTTATTGGTGCGTCAACAAAAGAGCACACCATTGGTTCTGATATCATGAAACGCTTACAGGAATACAAATTCAACGGTAAAATTTACCCTGTTAACCCTAAAGGCGGAATAATCGAAGGTTTACAGGCATATCCGACAGTTTTGGATGTTCCTGGCGAAGTTGATCTTGCTATCATTGTTGTAAATGCAAAATTTGTTTTATCAACAATTGATCAATGCCACGAAAAAGGAATCAAAGGTATTTGTATAATTACAGCAGGTTTCAAAGAAACAGGCAAAGAAGGTGCAGAACTTGAAAAACAACTGGTTGAAAAATTAAAAGAATACGGTATGAGATGTGTTGGCCCGAACTGTTTGGGCGTTGTAAACACTCACCCCGACATCAGAATGGACGGATGTTTCGCTGAAAGCCTTCCTGAAAGAGGAAATATCGGTTTTGTATCTCAATCAGGCGCATTGGGCGGCGGTATTTTGAACATCTTGAAAGACCTCAACCTCGGTTTTGCACAATTCATTTCAATCGGAAACCAGGCTGATGTTAACGCTGAAACAGCTATTGAATACTGGGAAAATGATGATGATGTTCAGCAAATTCTTCTTTATATGGAATCAATCCAAAATCCTGCTAACTTTAGAAAATTAGCATCAAGAGTTTCTAAAAAGAAACCGATTCTTGCATTGAAATCAGGAAGATCAGCAGCAGGAGCTTCTGCCGCATCATCTCACACAGGATCTCTTGCAGGTGCAGATAAAGCAGCCGCAGCATTGTTGCAGCAGTCAGGTGTTATCAGAGAATTTTCTCTTCAAAACCTTTTTGAAACAGCAAAAGTTTTTGCTAACTGTCCGATTCCAAAAGGCGACAGAGTAGCAATCATCACAAACTCAGGCGGCCCCGGAATTATGGCAACAGACGCAGTTTGCGAATACGGAATGCAAATGGCTAAAATTTCTGAAGAAACTAAAGAAAAATTGAGAAGTTTCTTACCCGCAGCCGCATCAGTTAAGAACCCGATAGATATGATTGCATCAGCACCTATCGAACACTACAAACAAACTCTTGAAACTGTTATAGCTGATGAAAATGTTGATATGATTATCACAATATATCTTCCGTTCTTAGGCTTAAAAGATATTGATGTTGCTGAAGCATTGATGGAAATTAAGGCTAAAAATCCGCAAAAACCGGTTATCGGCGTATTTATGACGAAGAACGAATTCTTCTCAAAACTTTCTGATATGAATGTTAATATGCCGTTCTTTATGTATGCAGAACAAGCTGCTGACGGTTTGAACAGATTGAATCAGCAAAGACTCTGGATGGAAAGACCGGAAGGCAAAATTCCATGCTACGACGTTGACAGAGCTAAAGTTGAAAAAATTATCAAAAATGCACTTGCAGAAGACCGTGCACAACTTACAACATTAGAATCAATCGACGTACTTCAGGCTTATGGAATCCGTGCTTGCAAATACGGCCTTGCAACAAACGAAGAAGAAGTTGTAGAACTCGGAAATTCAATCGGATATCCGGTTGTTATGAAGATGACTTCAAAAACAACTTCACACAAAACCGACGTTGGCGGTGTTGTTGTAAACATCAAATCAGAAGAACAATTGAGAAAAGAATACAAAGGACTTCTTGAAAGACTTGAGGCAAAAGGCTTGCTTGAAGGTCTGGAAGGTGTAATCATTCAGGAAATGGTTAAAGGCAGCCGTGAAATGGTTTGCGGTATTGCAACAGATCCTCAATACGGTCCGATGATGATGTTCGGTCTTGGCGGTGTATTCGTTGAAGTTATGAAAGACGTAACATTCAGAATTGCACCGTTGACAGATGTTGATGCAGAAGAAATGATTAAATCAGTAAAAGCATACAAATTGTTAGAAGGTGCAAGAGGCACAAAACCTGCACAAATCGACCAAATCAAAGAAACATTGCTGAGATTATCACAACTGGTTAACGACTTCAAATTCATCGACGAACTTGATATCAACCCGTTATTGATTTCAGAATCAACCGGTGAAGGTATTGCCGTTGACGGACGTATCAAAGTTAGAATGAATGAAGCTGTTGAAGCATTGGGATGTAAATGCGGATGCGGTTCCGTAACATGTGAATGCGGAAAATAAACTTTTCTGAAATTTCAGATTATAAAAAGGCCGGCTTAATGCCGGCCTTTTTAATCTAATTAAAAAAAATATTAATGTAAAGAATTTTTAATAAATTGTCAAAAAAAGTTTTGAGCAATTTAATATAATCATGTGGTCTTAACAAAGGGAGTTAGTATATGAAAATTTCAGCAGTTACGTATCAAACAAATCCTTATTTTGCAGGGAATGACAAGAAGCCAAACAAACTGAAAACAGCCGCAGGAGCAGCCGCAATTGCACTTGCAACAGCAGCGCCTATGGCAGAATCCGAGGCTCAAATTATTCCCTACACACCTACGTTTATTTATGAAACATATACAACAACAGCCGATGCTATTAATACTCCTAAATGTTTTGTTGTAGGCGACATTACAGTAAATCCGGATAAAAACAAAACTTTACGGGAAACTTTTGATGAAATAGACACGAACGGAAACGGTGTACTCAGTGCAAAAGAAGTCGTTAACACAGAACGTGCCAACTGGAATGAAGAAAACTTGACCCCTTACACAAACGCTCAGGCCAGACATACGCAGAAAAGATTTAATGACCTTGCGGAAGTTTATAACCAGAATAAATCAAATCCAAATACAATAAATTATAATGAGTATAAAGCGATAATGAAAGATTATAACGAATCAAATGATTTTGTACCTCTCTACACATATCCGTATATTTATACACTTCCGCCGCTATATTACAGACCATATTATTATCATAGACCGCATATTCATCATGTACCTCCGCCGCCACCGCCGCATCATCACCACCACCATCATCACAGATAATTTGACGTTAAATTGCTTTGATGATTTAATACTTTTATGAATTATATATTCTATTTTCTGATTATAATTTCGATAATAGCCGGTGCAATTAACGGTAAACTTTCAGACGTTGTGAATGCCATTTTAACAGGCGCTGAATTATCGGTTAAGGTAGCGTTTTCATTAATCGGTATTATGGCTTTCTGGCTGGGAATGATGAAAATAGCAAAAAAAAGCGGTCTTATCGAAATAATTGCAAAAATAATAAAACCTCTCACCAAACGGCTATTCAATGAAATTCCCGAAAATTCACCGGCAATCGGGGATATTGCCATGAGTTTTTCGGCAAATGCACTTGGTTTGGCCAATGCGGCAACCCCTATCGGAATAAAAGCGATGGAAGAGCTGCAAAAACAAAATATTGATAAAAAATCGGCATCTAATGCAATGTGTATGTTTCTTGCAATGAGTACCGCAGGTTTCCAACTGATTCCGGCAACGGTAATTTCTGTTCTCATCGGAATAGGCTATAAAAATCCGACAGAAATAATTGCACCTACACTTTTAGTTACAACAATTGCATTTTTATCCGCAATCGCTGTTGCGAAAATATTTCAAAGATTCTGGACTCCGCAAAAAGCACCTGAAAAAATATATTTGAAAGTTGACCGTGATTTTTCAGAATCAAAAATATCAGGAAAAAATTCAGGAGGTGAAGATTAATGTTTCAACAAATAATGAACATTATTTCACTCTGGACTCTTCCCGTTATTTTAATTCTGATTTTAACACTGGGATTATTCAAAAAAGTACCGCTCTACGAAGTTTTTACAGACGGTGCAAAAGAAGGATTTAAAGTTGCAGTCAATATAATTCCATATCTGGTTGCAATAATTGTCGGAATTTCTATGTTTAGGGCATCCGGAATCATTGAATCTATCGGTGAAATTCTGGCTCCAGTTTTATCACATTTTAACGTTTCTGCGGACGTTATACCGATTATGATAGTACGCTCACTTTCAGGTTCTGCAGCCTTAGGGGTGTTTTCCGATATTGCTCACAACGCAGGGCCGGATGCATATACGACGAAACTTGCAGCAATTATGGTCGGCTCAAGTGAGACAACTTTTTATGTTCTTGCAGTTTACTTTGGCGCCGTCGGCATATCAAAATTCAGATATGCGCTTCTCACAGGTCTTATTGCTGACTTTATAGGAATTGCGGCAGCAATTCTTGTGTGTCATTATATGTTTTAAGATCGACCCAGCTTTGAATTTTTTCGTCAACTGAAGGCTTTATAACAGTTTTTACAAGAACCGCATAATCAATATCTATAAAATTAATCTTTTTCAAGCGTTCCACAACAAATTCTCTTGCGCCGCAATTGCGGCAAAAATGATTTTCCGGAATAATCTCCCCGCTTTTAATTGTTGCTTTTAACTTTACTCCGCAGCATGCACAACGGGTTAAAAACCACTGATTTTGAATCAATTCTCCGCAATCAGGACAATATGATAATTCCGCATCCGGTTTCACTCTGTCATGCGTACAAACTCTGTTTTTTCTAAATAACTCCAATATAATCATACTCTCCTTTATAATATTTTTTTGCAGAATGTCAAAAAAATTCTTGTTGTGTTTTATATAGGATATGAAAATATCAAACATAAATAATTCACCGGCCTTTGGCGCGTATCATATAGCTAATGCAAAAAACTTTGTGAATAATGTTCCAAATGAATTAAAAATTTACGAACTAAGCGTTGAGGACAAACCTTTTCTTCAGGAGCTTAAGCAAAAAACAAATCTTGAAAAATTAATGCCGAATATTAATAAAAACGAACTCGCTGTCTGGAATAACATCTTTAATATCGCTATACAGCAAGCCGCTGCTAAAACTAAAAACGGACTCCTCGCTTGTTTTAATGACATGCCCTGCGGTATCGCCGCTTTTACCAGAAAACCTCATAGCTTTAAAATCGACACCATATGCGCTATTCCTACACAAAATAACGGTAAAATCCCTCTCACTGGTAAATCGCTCTTTTCTATTATCTTTCGGGATTTTCTGGATAGTAAAGCTGCCTTTATCAATCTGGATGCCGTTACTAACGGACCGTTTAGCGCTGTTGCTAAATATATGCAGCTAGGCTTTAAGCAACGAGGCGGGGAAAACGGTATAATAGCTATGCGGATAAATAGAGACCGGGCGTGCAATTCTTTGGC
>CALVAS010000011.1 GCA_944325585.1 Candidatus Gastranaerophilales bacterium | reverse complement strand
CTAAGGTTAATTCGGATGATTTTAAACCTGAGCTTGAAAAACTTGTAAAAAATTCTCAAGAATTTAAAGAACGTAAAGATAAGACTGTCTATGTTGAAGATATTCGCAATAAGAAAAACGAATTGAATAAACAATTAAAAGAGCATAAAAACGAAGATATGAAACTTATCCAGGCGATTCAAGCTCGTCTTACGGAAACCATCGAAAAATACGGACTTAAAAGTTAAACTTTTATAACCGCAACATTTTCTATATGATAAGTGTGGCAAAACATATCAAAAGGCTGTATGGATTCTACTTTACAGCCTTTTTCACATAAATATTTCAAATCACGTGCAAGGGTTGCAGGATTACAGCTTACGTAAACAATATGCCCTGTTGTTAATCTGTAAACCTCATCAAGAGACTCTGTCGTACAACCTTTCCGCGGAGGGTCGATTATTGATACATCAAATCTGCGTTTTTCTGCTTTGAAAAACTCTGCTGCATCAGAGTTGTGAATTTCAAGATTATTTATATTATTAATTTTTAAACTTTCAGCCGCGCGCATACAAGATTCACAGTTCTCCTCAACAGAAACGACTTTTTGCGCAATATCGGAAACACATATTCCAAAAGTTGCAATTCCAGCGTATGCATCTAAAATCAAAGGTACTTTATAATTGTTTTTGATAAAATCTTTGACATAGGAAAAAATATTCTCTGCACTCTGCGGATTCACCTGAAAAAAAGTGTTTGAACCTATTTTAAATTTTTTATCAAGCAGT
This sequence comes from Candidatus Gastranaerophilales bacterium, assembly GCA_944325585.1. Taxonomy (GTDB): domain Bacteria; phylum Cyanobacteriota; class Vampirovibrionia; order Gastranaerophilales; family Gastranaerophilaceae; genus Scatenecus. The sequence continues at coordinate 37,847 of CALVAS010000011.1, read as the reverse complement.
TTTTCTTCTATAAAATCATCTCCCGCTGCACATTCTGATTTTTGCCCCAGAATAACGTTGGTTTTATTGGGATTATAATTTACACAAACACCGGTCACACAATCAAATGCATTAAAAATCTCATTTGCCAATTTCTTTATGCTATCTGACAGCTTTGTTGAATTGATTACAAGCGTTAGAAGAATATTTCCGTTTGAAACTGATGAACGGATTACTATATGCCGCAAATCGCCGGAATGAGATTTTTCATCAAAACCCGAAATATCAAATTTTACTGCATATTCTCTTATAAACTCAACTATTTCATCACAAATTTCAGGTTGTATAGGGCAATGTTTTATATTTACTATTTCGTGAGTTTGAGGCTTGAAATACCCTGCCAAAATTCTTTTTGAAACCTTTGTTTGCGAAACAGGATACTGAATCTTATGTCTGTAATTTTTTGTTTGCGGACTTCTTATCGGAAGAGGAATATTTATATCAATTCCGCCGATTGTTTTTATAGCATCTTCAACAATCTGACGCTTTAATTCTAACTGATAATCGTAATCTATAAATTGAAGCTGGCATGCGCCGCATACTTTTTGCATTTTGCAGAAAGGTTCAACTCTATATTTAGAAGGTTTTAAAACTTCTATGGTTTTAGCGTTTGCAAAATTTTTACGAACTTTTGAGATTTTTGCCTTAACTTTGTCGCCCGGACAGGCACCTTCGACAAAAATAACAAATCCGTCAGACCTTGCAATTCCTAATCCTAAATTAGAAATTTTTTCAATATTTAATTCAACAATTTCATTTTCCTGCATAATTTGATTTTATCACAAATCAACGGGGAAGATTGTTGAAATAGTCTTTGTTGTTTAATGCATAGTAAGTGCAAGCTATACCGTTGTATTGGTCAGAAGAATTTGCGGAACAATAAGTATTTTTATCTGTATATGCTGTATCCGGTGCTCCCATCGGAAGTATTCTTCCATCTCGCATAAGCTGAAATGTAAACAAATCATGCCCCCAACGATTTGGATTTTTCAAATAGCCGTTTACATCTACTGTTATATAAATATTATCAATATTCTCAGTATTGTTTATTAAAATAAGACTGCCATCCGGCAAGATAAATTGACCGTCATCTAATAAAGCAAGTTTTTTAATTATTTCACCGCTATATGTCCTATAACTTTTAAAATTCCGTTCGTCATCCATTAATTCATTTCCAGCATAAGGAATACATGCTTTTTGAAGTTGCGCACCATATCCGCAATCTCGTAAAATTTTAAAATATGGCATAATTATTTTTTTAAGGCACATTAACGTACAGCCGATATTTACATCTTCGGCTTTTAGTCTTTCTCCTTTATCCGCCAGATACATGTCAAATGCTTGAAGAATTACGGAATAATTCTTCTTTAAACCTGTTTCGAGAGCTTTATTTTGATTTTTTGTAATAAGTGCAGGCAAAGTCATGGCTGCAACTACACCGATAATTCCGAGTGTTATCAGGACTTCTGCCATTGTAAATGCCCGTATTTTCATTAATATCTCCAATATACTTAATTAACTATAGCAAATTAACTATAACCAATTTATCATATCTAATTAAAATTGTAAACATGCAATACAAGAGGAAAAATTCTAATCCGCAAAAGGATCTTTTACTTAAAGTAATTGGGGAAATTATTCATGAAAAAAGGAATGCACAGGGAAAAGGGATTTTGCTTTTCAGCTATGAATATGACATTTCAAACAGTTCTATTGCATTGTTGGAAAAAGGCAAACGGGATGTACAAATAACCACACTGTGGAAACTTGCTAATGCATTAGGCATGACATTTTCGGAATTTGTCACAGAAGTTGAAAGGCGTTTGCCTGACAATTTTAAACTTATAGAGGATTAGTTGAAAAAAGTTCTTGACAGCAAAAGTTTTTTTGATACGATAATAAATGTCGTCAGGCAGACAACACGAAAGTTGAGAGCTTGGCGGATGAAAACAGAATAAAGAGGGCGTTTAGCTCAGTTGGTAGAGCGTCTCCCTTACAAGGAGAGGGTCAAAAGTTCGAGTCTTTTAACGCCCACCATAAAAAAGACCGCCGAGGCGGTCTTTTTTAATAGGAAAATCCCGAGCTAAAATTTTCCCAAAAGCCGCATAGGACGGGGCGTTGGCAGGGAACCCGCAAATTCGATTGAGTATCGAATTTGAAGGGGGGCTGCGCTCGCCCCCAAAGGTTGTGACAATTGAATAATATAGATGCATGGGGCGTTAGCGCAGTTGGTAGCGCGTGACACTGGCAGTGTCAAGGTCAGGGGTTCGAATCCCCTACGCTCCATTTTTTAGTGGCCCAAAAATGGCCCAAAATTTTTAACTCGCATTTCCGGATTTTCTATTTTTTATCCAAATACTTGAGTTTAACAAGTTTAAAATCTTTTGCAGCAATTTTTACCTGACTAACATCAGTACATTCAAATTCGGAACATCTCGGAAAAACTATTTCATCACACTTTCCGATATCTCCTTTACGGGAGACTTTTGCACCTTTTGGAACTGCAATTTCATACATAATTCCGCGACCATCCGACAAATACCTCTGAGCATAATTAATATCAGAGGTTGCATAAGCATACTCATTCATCCTTATTTTATCACCTGATTTTATAGACAGCGCCTTTTTATAAAGAGGGTATGTTGCAAAGAAATCAGGTTTCTCGCCAACACATCTGTAAAGCATTAAATCCCGCTCCAGAGGCTTTAAACTTTTAAACTCAAAATCCGTTTTTCTAATCATTTCACGAGGTGTCATCCTGACAAGTCCGGATACTTCATCCATATGATTTGGATAAGGACTTATATGCAAATGGTGATTAATTGAATTTAAATACCCGTGCTGACTCACACTTTCACTTATATTTTTTGTACCTGCAGCAGCTTTTTCCCAGAATTCTTCGCAAAAAAGTTTTTTATTTAAAGATTTTGGCTGCATTTTTGCAGATTTTTGAACTGTTGAAGGAATCTTTTTTAAACAAAGTCCGGACAATCGCATTAACGCTTTAAACATAATTTCCCCTTTATCCCCTTTCTTATTAAAAAAACTTTTAACCGCCTGAATTGCTCAATTGCTGTATGAATATTACAAAAGTTTAAATTCCGTGAAAAAATACGTTCTTCATGAAATAATATTTAAATCAGGGAATATTTGATTGAGGGAACGAAAATGGATTATAAACTTAAAGATACAACGTCTAAAGACGCTTTTAACTACGGATATCTTTTAAAAAGAATTTATCCGTACATAAAACCCGTTCTGGGAAGAGCATTGATAAATCTTGTTATTGCAATACCGCTCGGTCTTTTGGACGGCGTCATGGCACTTGCCTTAAAACCGTATCTGGATTATGTAGTAAACGGCAGTCCGGAAGATACATGGACGTTTTTAGGTTTTACGGTTCATTCGCAAGTCTTTCTTGCAAGCATAATCCCATTCGGAATCGTTGCTTTTGCTGCGTTTCAGGGAATTTTAAAATATCTTAGCAACTATCTTACGGACTGGACTGGAAATAAGATTTCCAATTCATTGAAAGTTGCTCTTTTTAAAAAGCTCACCGGGCTTGACCCGCAATTTTATGACGTAAATTCATCCGGAATCGTTTTAACAAGATTTCTTACCGATCCGGAAACCGCTTCTAAAACAATTATTGAAAGTTTAAAAGCCTTTATTGCAACGATATTCGGACTTGTCGGACTTGTCGGCGTGCTTTTATATACATCATGGAAACTTGCAATAATCGGGGTTACGGTAATGGCAATTGCTGTTACGCCTGTTGTGTTTATCAGAAAAAGAATCAAAAAAGTTTCTAACGCAACTATGGTTATCGGCGGCAACATGACAACAAACTTTAATGAAACTTTTGCGGGCAACAAAATTATGACTGCATACAATCTTCAGGAAATGCAGAATCACAAATTTGAAACTCAAATTAACGAACAGTTCCATCTTGCTATGTCATTAAGCAAACGCGTCGGCTGGATGTCACCTATTATGTACACTGTTTGTTCAGTGGGGATAGCTCTTGTAATGGCATACGGAAACCATTTGATTTTATCAGGTGAACTTTCAGCAGGAAGTTTTGCGGCTTTTGTAACGTCGCTTCTTTTACTTTACAAACCTACCAAAAACCTCGGCAACACGCTTACATCCCTTCAAAATACCTTTGTTGCAATGGGAAGAACTTTTGAATTGTTCGATCTTGTTCCCCAGATAAAATCGCCGGAAAAACCATTTGCAATGCACACGCTTGAAAAATCAATCGAATTTAAGAATGTATATTTTGAATATGAACCGGACGTTCCTGTTTTAAAGAACTTCAATCTTTCGGTTAATAAGAACGAAACAATTGCGCTTGTCGGAAACTCCGGAGGCGGCAAAAGCACTGTGGTAAATCTTTTGCCGAGGTTTTATGATGTCAGGTCAGGTGCTATTGAATTTGACGGAATTGATATTAGAAACTTTGATTTAAAATCTTTACGTGACAATATTGCATTTGTTTTTCAGGACAATTTTATGTTTTCCGGAACAATTCGAGAAAACATAATGATGGGCAACGAAAGCGCAACGCCAGAACAGCTTGAAAAAGCAGTTGAAATGGCGCATCTTGATGAATTTATTGATGCGCTGGAAGACGGGCTTGATACGATTGTCGGAGAAAGAGGTTCAACACTTTCCGGAGGTCAGCGCCAAAGAGTTGCGATTGCAAGAGCCATTTTGAAAGACGCGCCGATTGTAATTCTTGATGAGGCAACATCCGCACTTGACAATAAATCTGAAGCTATTGTTCAAAGAGCACTGGACAATTTGATTAAAAACAAGACCGTTTTTGTAATTGCTCACAGACTTTCGACAATCAAAAACGCAGATAGGATTGCGGTAATTAATGAAGGCGAACTTGTGGAACTTGGAACACATGATCAGTTGATGATGCTTCCGGACGGAATTTACAGAAACCTTTATGAAATGCAGTTTAAAGCACAGGAAGACACAGAACCGCAGGGAGTTTAAATATATGGCAATTGAAATCAAACCGTTAAATGCAATCGTTTATAACCGCAGCAAAGTCGACATAAAAGATGTTATTGCGCCGCCGTATGATGTAATAGGCGAAAAATACAGAGATGAACTTTATAAAAGAAGTCCGTATAATATAACCCGTTTGATACTTTCAAAAGCTCAAAATCCATACTCTGATGCGGCAGAACACTTTAAAAAATGGCAGGATGACAAAATTCTTATAAAAACAGACAAACCTGTGATTTTTTATTTAATTCAAAAGTACAGCATAAACGGAAAAGAAGTTATCAGAAAGGGGTTTATTGCAAAAAACAAAATTGAGGACTTTTCGACAAAGAACATTCTTCCTCATGAATTCACAATGAGCGGGCCAAAAGAAGACAGGCTTAATTTGACAAAAGCCTGCAAAGCTAACTTTTCTCAAATATTTATGGTGTATTCGGATCCCGAAAAACAAATTGAAAAAGCTGTTGATTTGTCCGGCTCGCCTTTCATTGACGTAACTGACGACAACGGTGTTCAAAACATTGTCTACAAAATTGATGATGAGAAAACAATTGAATTAATCCGGAATATTTTAAAAGACAAAACACTTTTGATTGCAGACGGGCATCACCGATATGAAACAGCACTTAATTACAGAAATTCATTAGGCGAAAACGCAGGAGAGGCTGATTTTGTAATGAGTTATTTTACAAATATGGATGATGATTTACAAATTTATCCGACACACAGAATTATCACAAAATGGATTGAACCTTATGTTTTGCTGGAATCCGTAAAAAAATATTTTGATGTAAAAGATTTTACATTTACCGGATTTAACAAACAGGATATAAAACGGGAATTTCTGAACGCACTTGAAAACTCTGCCCAAAATGTTATTACAATGGGTTTGTATATGAAAAACGTAAACAAATTCTACCTTTTAACCCTACGTGAAGATGTAAATTCAATTCTTGATGAATTTGAAGTACCTCAAGTTCTTAAAACACTTGATTTAACAGTTCTTCACAAGGTCATCCTGACAAAAGAACTCGGATTTACAGAAGAAGAGCAGATGTCTCAAACTGGAATAAAATATATCAAGGCGGAAAATGAAGCATTTGATATGATTGATTCAGGCAAAGCTGAGGCATCTTTCATAATGGCAAGCCCGAAAATCAGCGATATCAAACGGATTTCACAGGCCGGATATCGAATGCCGCAAAAATCAACTTATTTTTATCCGAAACTTTTATCAGGAATTGTAATAAATCCGTTACAATAAGTTAAAATTAGGGCAATTTATCCTTATAAATTTTCTTTATATATATATCGAGAATAATTAAGGGATGAACTGTGGCTTTTGGATTTTTCAACATGAATAATTTCAACTTTACGGGATTCGGCAATATTCCGCATTTTCCGATGAGTTTCAGCATGCCGGTTTTTCCGCAAATGTCATTATTCTATTTTCAACCGCAAATGCCTTCATTCTTCGGCGCATTTCCGCTTAATATGCCATCCAACAACATTTTCAGCTTTACGCCGATGCTAAACAATACATTCACAACACCTTCAGTTACGGGCAATCTTTTTGACAGCTACAAACTTCCGGACTTAAATCTTAGTACATATACAGAATTTGTACCGCAAACACCGGTTTATACACCAATTGTCAATTTCAATATTGATACATTCACCAAAAACTCAAAAGTCTTAAATAGCGAAACACCTAAAGTTTCCTTAACGCAAAAAACAGATTTAAAAAATGTTGCGGCAATCTACAACAAAGATAAAGGTATAAAACTTGCAAATGAAGCACTGGCAGGCTTAAGCTCCGCGCAGAAAGGCTACTGTGCAAGAGCGGTTAAAACTGCGATTTCTGACGCAGGACTCGGAGCTTATGAGTCAGGAAATGCGAATGATATTCCGGATATTTTGAGAAGAAATAACAATTTTAAAGAAGTGAAGGTCAACGGAAGCGATCTGGCAAAACTTCCTGCAGGATGCGTTATCGCATATGATAAAGGTGCCGCAGGATACAGCAGCAAATACGGACACGTTGAAATTAAAGGTGATGGAAATCAGGCAATAAGTTTTTACATAAACAACAACATTAAACCTTCAGATAATGTTACCGTTTTCGTGCCTGTTTAATCCGTTCATATTCTTTCATCAAATACGCAATTCTGACTTTCAACTCTCCGATTGTTCCGTCATTTTCAAGACAATCGTCGCAGAGAAGAAGTTTTTCAACCTGCGGCATTTGAGCGCTGATTCTTGCGGATGCATACTCTTCCGTATATCCGTCGCGCTTTAAAAGCCGTTTGTAACGATATTTGTCCTCTGAAAATACCAGTATAACTTTATCAAAGATATACTGCATTTCAGCTTCATACAACTGTGGAACCGAAACAAATACAACTGTTTCCTCCTTATGTTCCGCGAAAAATTCATATATCTTTAACCTGACTATCGGATGAATAATTGCTTCTAATTTTTTAAGCAGCTTTATATCCTGAAATACAATTTTACCGAGTTTTGCCCTTGAGATTTCATCATTTTCAAGAATGTCATAACCTTTAAAGGCTTTTAGAATTTCCTGTTTTACATTTAAAAATTCACGGCCTTTAAAATCTCCAAAAATATCTTTTTTACCTTCCAGAAGTTCATGTGCAACAGTATCTGTATTTAATACAGAATATCCCTGTGAAGTTAGAATCTTTTCAACTGTTGATTTTCCTGCTGCAATATTCCCTGTAATAGCTACTTTAATCATAACTCTTTATCCTATTTAAAAAATTCTTTAATTCCTTAATTTGTTTCGGTTTTATCGGTTTAAACTCTCCGCGCTTCATTCCGTCAAGATTAATTATAGCATGCTGAACCCGCTTAAGTGTTTTAACCTCATATCCAAAATATTCAAACATTTTTCTTATTTGTCTGTTCATTCCCTGATATAAAGTAATCTGCATCAATGTATGCTTTTTGTCAGCCTCAAGAACGTTAATATCCGCATATGCCGTTTTTCCGGGTTCAATTTCAATACCGTTTGCCATCTGCTCAAGTTCATGCTGATGAATAACGGAATCAATTGAAACAATATATACTTTTGGAACCTTTACAGACGGGTGAGTAAGCTCATTTATCAAATCCCCGTCATTTGTCAATATCAAAAGCCCTGTAGAATCTTTGTCCAATCGTCCGACCGGCTTTAAATGATATAAATTTTCAGGCAACAAATCATAAATAGTTTTTCTGCCCTTTTCATCATCTGCAGTTGTAATATAACCAGCCGGCTTATAAAACCTGTAATATTCATGCTTTACAGGACGAATTTGTTTCTGATTTATAAAAACCTTATCCTTTTCACTGACCAGAAATCCTAATTCCGTAACTTTTTTCCCGTTAACCGAAACCTCACCGTTTTCGATTAATTCATCGGCTTTTCGTCTTGAACACAAGCCTGAAGATGCGATAAATTTGTTTAAACGGGTTGAAGGCATTGAACCTCCTTTTTAAAAACATCAGCCAGCATTTCCGGCATTCGTCTGTAGAGTTTGCCTGAATCCTTTGTTATTGCAACAACCTCAACATCAGCTTCAATAAAAACTTTGTCCGTTAGCGCAGATTTTATTGTCTGATGGAATGTAACCGATAAACCGTTGAATTTTGAAACAAAAGTTTCAATAATTAAATCATCATTCAATCTGGCAGAAGCCTTATAACGAACATTCAAATTAACAACAGGCAGAACAATATTGTCATTTTCAAGGTCAATAAGGTTGTACCCTTTCATCTCACACCAGTCTACACGGCCCATTTCAAGCCATCTGAGATAAGCACCGTGCCAGACAACGCCGTAGGCATCAGTATCCGAATAATAGACTCTACAGTTAATTCTGTTACAATCACGACTTTCCATAATTAAATTTTAACATAAATCGCACTTTTAGAAAAGGAGGTTAAGAAAATGAAATATTTATGTAAATTATGCGGTTATATTTATGACGAAGAAAAAGAAGGAAGAAAATTTGAGGATTTGCCGGAAGATTGGACATGTCCTGTTTGCGGCGCATCCAAAGATGAATTTGAGAAAATGTAAAATTTCGTTAAATAATAGCAATTTATCCTGTTCAGTGGTTTTATAAAAACCGTGGAAGGTATAAACGGTATAAATTCATATAATTATCAAAGATATTATACAAATAATCCGTATAATATAAATCCGCCTGCGTATGGACAGAGAAAAAACGAGCAATTAAACGAGGTTAAAGCAATTGCAACTGCCGGAATTCTGCAGGGTGCAGCAATTGTATTACAAAAAATTTCGCAATGGTGCGGCACAAAACTTATGCAGGGCAAAGAATTCACCGACGCCTCCACAGTAAAAAGCATTGCCTCTAAAATGCTTAATGACAATAATCTGCAGGGAAAAGTTGCCGTTGAATACATTGACAAATCAAATGCAGCACAGGTTGCAAGAAAATACAGGCCAAGCGGAATCGACATTTCCAACATGCTTGAACCTGTTGCAAGAGGCGAAAATGCGTTTTATACGGATAAATTAAAACTTGCGGTAGCACCAAAAAGCAAACCTTCCTTAATTCTTCATGAACTGGGTCATGCAATCAACGCTCATAAAGGCAAGTTTTTAAAACTTTTGCAGAATTCAAGAGCCAAAGTTACAATAATTCCGCCGCTGCTTGTATTCTTAAATCAATTTTCACAAAAGCCTGATAATGAAAAAACGTTCATTGAAAAAAATGCGGGCACAATAGGATTTTTAGCATTTCTTCCGACGATTATTGAAGAAGGTCTGGCATCATTTAGAGGAATAAAAGCAGCCAAACAGGTTAAGAAAACACTCGGAAATGCAGTCAACCTGAAACCGCTCAAGCGGAATTATGCTTTTGCATGGATGACATATTTAATTTCGGGTATTGTTTTCGGAATCGGTACAAAATTAAGTCTGCTTGAAAACAAAAAAGGATAATATTGACTTAATTGTTTGTTTATCATAGAGTAGAACTGTTCTTGAAAACTGAATATCGGGATGTAGCACTCTGCCGACGAGAACGATTAAGTATCGTTCGAGGAGAGGTGGGAGCGCCATTTCTTTCATCTTTGGGATGTAGCAAGGACTCCGTTTTTTGATTGAGTATCAAAAAATGGAGGGGAGGTAGCGAAGCTGCCAAGCTGCATTTCTAACTTTGAAAATTTAATATCGGGATGTAGCGCAGCTTGGTAGCGCACCTCGCTTGGGACGAGGGGGTCGCACGTTCAAATCGTGTCATCCCGACCACTTTATACAAAAAGGATTGACTACTGTCAATCCTTTTTGTTGTTTTATATTAAGTAAAACAAATCCGAAACATTGACGCTCTCTTTTTTTATAATAAAATATTCTTGTAACTTTTATGAGATTAAATGAGGATTAGGGAAATTGGATTTTACAACTTTAACCATTGAAGCATTAAAAATGCTTGCGCAGTTTGTCGGAAGCTATGGAATAGCAATTATTGTTTTGACAATAATCGTCAGAATGTTTTTGTGGCCTTTGAACGTATCTCAACAACGTTCAATGCGCCAGATGCAGACCTTGCAGCCAAAATTGAAAGCTATTCAGGACAGATACAAAAACGATCCGCAAAAAATGCAGATGAAAATGATGGAATTCTACAAAGAACACAAGTTTAACCCCATGGGAGGATGTTTGCCTCTTTTAATTCAAATGCCCGTTTTCATTCTGTTATATTCTGCCTTGATGAGTCCGCAGTTCATACAAATTGCAGGCAGTTCAAAATTCCTGTTTATAAACAGTCTTGCAACCACTCTCCGCGCTACAGCAGGAATTTCCAACGACGGTGTAATGGGTGCCTCCAAATACGACACTTTTATTCTCGGCAAAACAGCAACAGTATATCTGCCTAACGAAACTTTAGAAAATGTTAAAGTTGACAAGCCGAACAAAGCCCTGGAAATTCAGGGAGAACTAACCCCGGGAGAACCGATTGACTTTAAAGTGAGCCTTGACCAGCTTGATTTGAAATTCAGCCAGCTTGACCAGATTCAAAAAGCCGATATGACAATAACCGACGTTAATACAAAAGAAACCGAAAACGTAACTTTTGAAAGAAACGGCGGACTTTTGACAGCTTCATTCCCGTCAAAAGAAGTTGAACACGCTTTCCACTGGGATGTGTTGATTTTGATTGCTCTCTTCGGATTAACCATGTGGCTTTCACAAAAGCTGATGATGGCACAAAATAAAAACAACATGCCGGAAGACCCGACACAGCAGGCTATTCAAAAATCAATGGGTACGTTTATGCCTGTTATGATTATCGCAACTTTTGTGATAATTCCAATTCCGGCAGGTGTTTTGATTTACCTGATTGTTTCAAACATAATTCAGGTACTTCAGACGATTATCGTAAACAAACAGATTGATGCGGAAGAAGCAGCCAAAAAAGTTCAGGCAACTGACGGAACCCGTGTAATTGAAGCTGAAATTGTTGACGATAAAAAGCCTGAGGTTAACGGTTCTTTGATTGACAAACTGAAAGAGATGTTTAATAAAAAGGATATTTAACCGATGAAAATACCGCAGACGGCGCACAATTTAAACAATCAGCAGATAAAAGGGCTTAATTATGCCGTAAAAAACAGAAGCGGAATTACCAATCATCTGCGGGCCAAATTCGGGAAAAATGTTCTGGATGAATTTGTAACTCAAGGCTTTATAACAGATTCAGCCGGCAAAAAGGGGATGAATACCTATCGGATTACGGAAAAAGGCGATGAATTTTACAAATCGGTTTTCGGCAAAACAGAATACTATAAAACCAGATTAATCGGATTTTTCCAAAAACTACTCAGGAAATTTTAACCATGCTTTTATCTGAATTTGATTATAATTTACCCGAAAATTTGATTGCGCAGCTTCCGGCGGACAAACGGGAAAATTCAAGAATGATGGTTCTTGAAAGAGACTCGCATAAAATTCTGCACAAGCATTTTTACGATATTGCGGATTTAATTGACACGAATTCCATTCTGGTTTTGAATAATACAAAAGTCATGCCGGCACGGCTTTACGGGCACAAGGATACGGGCGCAAAGATTGAAGTATTTTTGCTTAAAAATCTTGGAGCGGTTAAAAGCGCCGGCACAACAATATCATCATCATCTTCTTCGTCATCTGCCGCTGTTGCACAATCCCAAAACGGTTCATACTGGGAAGTTCTGATAAAGCCGTCCAAACGCATTAAGCCCGATACCGTTATCAAAATCAGTGATGAACTTTCAGTAAAAGCAATTGAGAGAACGGAAGAGGACGGCGGATGGATTGTTGAACTTATTTATGAAGGGGATATTTTAGATGTTCTGCACAGAAACGGCAACATTCCTCTGCCGCCGTATATCGAACGGAAACTTCAAACGGACGACATAAAGAAACTGGATTTTGAAAGATATCAGACTGTTTACGCAAAAGATGAAGGTTCTGTTGCCGCCCCGACAGCCGGTTTGCATTTTACAACAGAAATTTTGGAAAAACTAAAAAACAAAGGGGTTAAAATCGCATATGTTACGTTGAATGTCGGACTTGGAACATTTCGACCGGTCAAATGCGACAACATTCTTGACCACAAGATGCATTCTGAGACCTTTGAAATTTCCGATGAAACAGCAAAGCTGATAAATAATGCCAAAGCTGAGGGGAAAAAGTTAATTGCCGTCGGCACAACGACTGTCAGAACTTTAGAAACCGCATATCAAAAGTACGGATGCATAAAAGCATGTCATGACCACTCTGAACTTTTCATTTACCCGCCGTATGAATTTAAGGCTGTTGATGAATTGATTACAAACTTTCACCTGCCCAAATCAACTCTTTTAATGCTTGTGTCCGCACTTGCAGGAAAAGATTTCATCTTTGAAGCCTACAATGAAGCCATTAAAAACAAATACAGATTCTTCTCCTACGGTGATTGCATGTTTATCAAATAATTATATTTTGCATCTTATTAAATTTCTTTTGACATCCGATAAAAAATCATTAATTCAAATAGAGGATAACAAACAAGTTTTATGCGGATAAAATAGTTATGAAATGTCGGGATGAAGTTCCGGCGCAAGACAAGGGGACGAAAATTATGTTTTCGGAAATGATACAGGGATTATTGAATTCAGGCGGAAAAACACAGGCTATGCAAAGATATGCACAGCTTCAAAATCGTGTGGCAAACTTTCAAAACAGAATTAACGGTTCTGAAATTCCGCAGAATCAAAATCCGATTGATACTATTTACCCTGCAACAAGACAAAACGTCCAATCTTTTGAGAATGTTTTAAAGGCCTCTGCTACAGACTTCGGTTCTTTGCTTCTCGGGCCGCAGTCAATGAATGTTAATGCAAATATTATTAAAAGCACAAACCCGACTGCAACATTAAATAATGCTATCAATGAACTTCAAAGTATTCAAGTTCAAGAGGATTTTAATCCCGCGCCGGCAGCAAATAAAAATCAACTTCTCGGCATGATTTCACAGATTTCGCAAAAGCACGGGGTTGATGAAAATCTTGTAAAAGCACTTATTAAACAGGAATCAGGTTTCAATACCCGCGCGAAGTCAAAAGCAGGCGCAATGGGTTTAATGCAGCTTATGCCGGGAACTGCTGCAAGCCTCGGCGTTAAAGACCCGTTTAATCCGGTTCAAAATGTTGAAGGCGGTGTAAAATATTTAAAATCTATGCTTAACAAATACAACGGAAACATAATTCTTGCACTCGCTGCCTACAACGCAGGCCCCGGAGCAGTTGACAAATATGACGGTGTGCCTCCGTATAAAGAAACTCAAAATTATGTGCGGAATATTCTTGCAAATTACCTTCAATAACTTGAATTATCTTAATCTTTTGCATTAAATAATTTTTCTGTTACAATAATTTTGTATATTGTTGAACAGGAAAGGTTACTAATGAGATTTTCATCATCTTTTAAAGTAGGACTTTTAACTCTTCTGGCACTAATCCTTCTGGTCGGAGTCGTTTTGAAAGTTAAGGGCAGAGCGCTGACTTCAGCCAAAAGAATTGAAATAACTTTTAAAGATGTAAACGGCATGCGCCCCGGCTCAGGTGTTCAAATGATGGGGCTTAAAGTTGGTCAGGTTGAACAAATTACACCTGTCATTGACAGCGAAAACAGTTATGTAAAAGTTAAGTTTGTAATTACCGAGCCCAACATTGAAATTCCGGCAGCATCCGTATTTTCTATTCAACAATCCGGTCTAATCGGCGAATTATTTTTGGAAATAACTCCTCCGAGAACAAGAACTATTTATATTCCCGTCGAAAACAAAAATGTTTTATACAAAGACGACGCCGTACAAATGAAACTTGATAACAAATTTTATGACGTAGGTAAAATCAAAAATATTGAAATTGTTTCAAAAGAGGTTTTGCCCTACAAAGTAAAAGACTCAATAAAAACAAAAAATGCATATAAAGTTGATTATATTGTAAATCTTCCCGGTCTGATTCTTCCGGAATTTTTGAAGGGTAAAGCAATATCAGACAACGGCAAAAAGAAATTGCTAATTTCAACTCTTGACAATGTTACATTGCCTTATCCGGCGCAAAAATCACCTTATACGGTCGTTGAACCTATGAGAATATCCGACTTTATGGAATGGCAGTACAGAGCTGCGGAATCTCTAACCGAAACAAACCAGAAAGTTAACGAACTCTTATCAGACGAAGTTATTGCAGAGTTGAAAGATTCTGTTAAAAATATAAACGAACTGACCGATCAAACAGCTTCAACAATGAGCAAAATCGACGCTCTTGTCGATTCCTCACGCGAAGATATTGATACTTTAATGGCATTGCTTGACCAAACTTCAAAAGATTTTAACCAAATGTCAACAAACATCAATAATATTATTGGAGATCCGGAATTTAAGACAACAATGCTTTCAACTGCAAATTCAATGGATCAGCTTGCGCAAAATATCAACAAAATTATCGGAAATGAAGAAGAAGCCGCACAAATGGCAGCTGATATCCGTGAAATTGCTCACAACGCAAATGAAATCAGCGGTTACATAAACGGAATTACAAAAGACGAACAGCTTAAAAAAGATTTTACAAGCGCTGTGTCTAATGCAAACAAAGCAATGATTAATTTGAATACAGCGTTGGCTTCAGTCAACAGAATGACTCCGGAAAAGAAAACAGAGTTACAAACAATTATTGAGGATACGAAAGTTACAACATGTAATTTAAGAAAATTCTCTGAAAAACTGAATAAAAGATTTTTATTATGGAGATTAATGTTCTAAAAACCAGACAAAAGGAAAAACAGAAAGGATACAAAACTTATGAAAATCACCCCTATTAGCAGCACAAACTTCAACGGATACGGACAAAAAGAAGTGCAACAATTGACAAATTATGCAGTGAATAAACAAAAAGGTGCATTTTACGAACTTAATAAAAAATTTTCACCGGAATTGATAAGCAGTTTTGTAACATCAGGGAAAATTAAAGTTGACCGTGCGTTACAAAATTGGAAAGCTGATGAATTTTTGAGAAAGAATGAATTTATACCGGAAACCAAAACTCTCGCTCAAAAAATCGAAGCAGATAAAAGATTAATCGAAATAATGCAACAAAAAGGAAAAATCACGCTCTGATGAATTTTAAAACCAAAATTACAAAGATTCATTATGATAAAAATGCTAAAGGAATCTTTTTCAAGATTTTGGAATTTTGTTCGCTGTTTTACGGAATCGGAAGCGGACTAAAAAATTTACTCTATGACAGGGGCATCTTAAAACCGAAAAAAGTGGATGCTTTTGTAATTTCAGTAGGCAACGTCACAACCGGAGGAGTCGGAAAAACTCCGGTTGTGGCAAAAATTGCCAAATATTATATTTCAAAAGGCGAAAAAGTTGCAATAATTTCCAGAGGATATGGCGGCGCGCTTTCAAACAAACAGATTAACGTCATTTCAGACGGCAACGAAATCTTCTGCAATGCACGCCTTGCAGGAGATGAACCGTTCTGGCTTGCCGGAAATGTAAATGGCGCGATAGTTATAACATCAAAAAATCGTACGGAAGCGGCAGAATATGCAATTCAGAAATACGGCACAACAATAATAATGTTAGCTGACGGCTTTCAACACAGAAACCCTTACCGAAACCTTGATATAGTTCTTGTTGACAGCGATAAAATGTACGGAAACGGGCATCTGCTGCCGGCAGGGCCTCTGCGGGAAGGAAAAGAAGCCTTTAAGCGCATAAACAAACTGATTATAGTAAGCAAAAACATTGACCACTCAAGAGTTGAAAAACTCGCAAAGATAACCTCAAAAAAAATGAATATTCCCGTTTCAATTTGTTATACGGAACCTGATTATGTATATAACATCAAAACAGGCGAAATACTGGATGACGGAGCAGAAATAACAGCAGTTTCCGCAATCGGACAGCCCGAACAGTTTTACAAATTTTTAACTGATTTCAAAGTCAAAAAAACTATTACATTTGACGACCATCACAGATATCAAGCCGAAGATTTGCCGGACGGCATAATTGTTACAACAGAAAAAGATGCGGTTAAACTTAAAGATTTTAACCGCACCGATATTTACGCTCTTAAATTAAAAACAACGATAGATGTTGGCGAACTTCTGGATGCTCCCCAAAACCACATGCAACTTGCATCCGGAGTATTTCAATAATCATTACCATGTCCAATCGCCGGTTGTTGCAGTGTTCATTTTTTGATTTTGCAAAATGGTTCTCGGAAATTTGCCGCCTTTTTCAATAAGAGAACAAAATTCGTCAGTCAACAACAGATTGCTTGAAGCATCTTCATACTTGTTATGGTTTGACCAGCCGACCCAAAATACATCATATCCCCATTTGTTTGGATTTTTTTCACCATTTATATCAATTACTATATACTGATGAGAAAACATAAAAACGGTTCCGTCATTTGAAATATATGGATCAAAGCCTCTGATGTACACGTCATAGTTACAGTATTTATTTATTAAAGTACCACCCGCACTCAAAACATCAGCTCCCTTTGCATATTTGTTTTTTAAATCCGTATCGTACTTATGAAGATTCAATCTGTTGACAAGTTCGGTTTTAAACAGTTGACAGTCCTCAAGATATGCCTCATAAGAATTTCCGCCCGGGAAATACGTATAACACTTGTTTGTGCCATTTTCAACTGTAAGCAAATTCATTGTGTTTTGAAGAAGAGCATATTGTTTTTTGAATGCTACTTCATACGTTTTCATTTTATAATTCCCGATTAAATTCGGCAGGGTCATTGCGGCTATAATTCCGATTATTCCTAAAGTAATCAGAACTTCTGCCATGGTAAATCCTCTCAGGAGCTTATTTGCGGGTGCCCCCCCCCCCCCCTGAATACTTGTCGTGTCATACTTTTCAGCTCCTTTCTTACTGATTGTTTTATTGTAGCATTAATTTTGATAATTTTCAAGATTTTAAATCGTATTGAATCAGTTTGTTTTTAATTATACAATAATTTTATGATTGATGAAATAGTTGAGAAGTTGAAAAAAGCAGACCAGCCGAGAAGCGATTTTGTTCATTTAATGGATTCGTTTAATGATCCGTATCTTGTTTTGATTGCCTGTATTTTAAGCCTCAGAACAAACGACAAAACAACTTATCCTGCGACTTTAAGAATGCTGGAACTTGGGCGCACTCCGGAAGATTTTGCAAAATGCGACGTTAAAACGCTTGAAAAAGCCATTTATCCAGTCGGGTTTTATGCAAACAAGGCAAAACAGATTGTGGAATTATCCCGCACACTTGTTGAAAAATACAATTCTAAAGTTCCGAAATCTATTGATGAAATGACAAAATTTAAGGGCGTCGGACGAAAAACCGCAAATCTTGTAATGAGTCAGGGGTTTCATGAACCCGCAATCTGCGTTGATGTTCATGTTCATAGAATCTTTAACCGTCTGGGATATGTCAAAACCAAAACGCCGGAAGAAACCGAATTTGCTCTAAGAGAAAAGCTCCCCGTAAAACACTGGATTGACATTAACACACTTTTAGTAACTCACGGGCAAAATGTCTGCAAACCGATTAATCCAAAATGCGATATCTGTCCGATTAAAGACTATTGTGCAAAAAAGATTTAATAAATTGACATTTTAACAGACTTTAAGATAAAATAATCAGAATAATATAAGGGGGTATGATGACGGCGGTTGTAATTATATTAATGATTGTTTGGCTGATTATAATTCAGGTCAAACTGGCTGAAGTTTCTGAGAGCATAAAAGAAATTAAACAAACCTTTTTAAAGGATAAAATTTACGAAAAACATACCGAACAAACTTCCGGCAATCAAGAGCCCGCTAAAAAAACAGAAGAGCCCTTATCAATCTCTGATATTCCGGATGAAGTTATCTTCAACAAAAAAGCCGACAAACTGCCCAAATATATTGAAAATAATCTGAAAGAAGAAAAACCCTCAAAAGATTTTGAAAATATATTTTTAGGTAATATTTTCAACAAAATCGGCGCAATTGCACTTCTTATCGGACTTATTATTTTGATTAAACTTGTATCGCCATATTTTGTATTCACACCGCAATTGAAAATCACACTCGGATATCTTGCGGGAATCCTCATGATGATAGGTGCGCTTAAACTTCACCAAAAAGAAAATATGAAAAATTATTCGGAAGTTTTATTGGGCACAGGTTTTGGCGCAATGTTTATTTCCACATACTGCGCAAGTGCGCTTTTTGAACTTTTCGGATTTGCCGCAACCGCAATCATTGCAACAGCGCTTTTGCTTGCGGCATTTTATCTTGCCGACAAACTTAAAACGGTTTCAATGCTTGTAATAAGTTTAATTGCCGCTTACATGAACCCGATTTTTCTAAATTCCGAGTTTGATATACCTTCAAATTTTTTATTCGGTTATTTGATTTTTATAAACCTTCTTTCTCTTGTCTATACATACAGAAATAAATCCCGCAGTATAACTAATACGGTTAACCTCTGTATTACATTTTTTGCCGCATTAACTCTCTGTTACGAAATTCCTTTTGCCGGTATAGTAACACTCTGGGCAATATATGTTGTTTATGACGTAATAACTGACTCCGGAGAAAATAAAAACAAAGTTGTTAATTATATAAACCTTGCTGTTCTTACAGGTTTATTACTTGACTCTTTCTGGGGTGAACACAGACTTATCGGATATACCCAACTCGGATGCGCAGTTATTTATGCAGTGATTTCATATTTTAAAAAGTCTGATTCCGAAATGTTTAAAAATTACCTGCATATGAGTTTAATTGCGGCATTTCTGTTTGTTTATTTTATATGCAATGAATCTCCGGCAACAAAATGTCTTGTATGGTCAATTGAAGCGGTAATCCTTGCATATTTTGCAAGTAAATACAAATTAAAAATGCTTGCAGGCTGGACTTGCGGAATATGGGCGGCAGCATACTGTTCAATACTCACAATAGACGGAGTTCTTGCCGTAAAAAGTATTGCAAAATATGTGCCGGTTTGGAATATAAGACTTGCAATGTTTTTACCAATTATAATTTCATCCTCCGCTGCATTCTGGCTCCTTAAAAAAACAGAGGATGAAAAACTCGTAAGCATTGGAGAATTTTTCCGATTTGCATGTATAAGTTCCGTCTATTTATACATCGGACTTGAATTGAATAATATAATTACTCAGCGCTTTATCGGAGTAAATACAAATTCAGGCTTTATAAACAACATGCTAAACGCGATTCTTTTCTCAGCCTACGCAATAAATATAAAACGGCTGCATATGATCGCAAAATCAATGACAGGACTGTTATTGCCGATATCTGCTATTGCAGGAATCTGTGCATTAATATTCCTTATTTTTACAGGGGTGCATTACAAACCGATTGACGCTTTCATTCCCGTAATTAACATAAGATTCATTGCATTTTTATCAGGTATCGCGGCGTCAATACTCTATGCAAAATGGACTGACAATAAAGTTTTCAAATACATTGCAATAATTTTGGGCTTTATACTTTTACACTATGAAACCGTTGATATGATAACAAAATATTCAATTACGGACGGAAGCTATCTGATATCTGTCGGCTGGGTTTTATATTCAGGAATTGTTACAACTATCGGAATTTTAAAGAACAAAGATTTTCTAAAAATTTCAGGTATAGGATTATGTATCCTCTCAATTCTCAGAATTTTCATTTTTGATCTTTCAAAAGTTGATATTTTATACAAATTTATAGCGATTCTTACACTCGGAATAATTCTTATGATTCTTTCATATCTTTACAACAAGAAATCCGCCAAATAACCAACAGAAGCAATATAACAGACATTAATAAACTTGCTTTTTAAAAGTTGTTGTGCGATAATTTTTGTAAGATTAAGTTGTAAAAAATACACTAATCGGGGTTAATAGTAAATCACAATAGGAGTCGAAAAATGAGTGTAGGAAATCCTCATAGTATTGACACATCTAAATTGGATGCTATTATCGCTGATTGCGGCGGTAAAAAGTCTAATTTGATTGCGATGCTTCAAAAAGTTCAGGAAGTCTACCGGTATCTTCCTGAAGAAGCTATGATTTATATCGGTACAAAAGTAGAAGGGCTTTCTCCGGCAACGGTTTTCGGGGTTGCAACATTTTATGCACAATTCTCACTTGAGCCGAAAGGTAAGTTTGAAATTAAGGTTTGCGACGGAACAGCCTGCCACGTTAGAGGCTCAATGCCTGTTCTGAACGCAATCAGAGCAAAATTAAACATGCAGGAAGGCCAGTTAACAAGCGAAAACGGTCTGTTTTCACTTGAAACAGTAAGCTGTCTCGGTGCATGCGGTCTGGCGCCGGTTGTCGTAATCAACGACAAAGTTTATCCGCAAATGACCTCCGATGCTATCACTATAGTCTTGGATACACTGATTAAGGAGGGTAACTAATGGAGAAAACGACATTGAATATTGATATACTTGAAGAACAGAAAAAAGCACAAGAAAATATAACAAAACAAGGATTGAGAGTTTTAGTTTGCGCAGGAACAGGATGTGTCGCAAACGGTGCGCTGAAAGTTATCGCCAAATTCAAAGAACTCGGTGCTGATGTTTCAGTCCTGACTGATTACGATAAAATGACAATTGTTCCGACAGGCTGCCATGGCTTTTGCGAACAGGGTGTTCTTGTCGTAATCCCCGACAAACATGTAACTTATGTAAAAGTTAAGGAAAAAGATGTTGAAGAAATCTACGAAAGCCATATTAAAAACGGCAAACCTGTAGAAAGACTTCTTTACGTTGATCCGAAAACTCACCAGCATGTTCAAGACGATGCACACATTAATTTTTACGCAAAACAAACCCGTACAGCGCTTGCAAACTGCGGAAACATAAACGCGGAATCCATTGACGAAGCAATTGCCGTAAGAGGTTATGAAGCTCTGTCTAAGGTTCTGGAAGAAAACAATCCTGATGCGGTAATTGAAACAATTGAAAAATCAGGCTTAAGAGGAAGAGGCGGCGGCGGATTCCCGACAGGCAGAAAATGGAGATTTACTGCAGCAAACAGAGGCGGAAAATCTTACGTTGTATGTAACGGTGACGAAGGCGATCCGGGTGCATTCATGGACAGATCCGTTATGGAAGGCGACCCGCACAAACTTCTTGAAGGTATTGCAATTGCAGCATTTGCTATCGGGGCTGACGAAGCCTACATTTATGTTCGTGCAGAATATCCGCTTGCAATTAAACGTTTAAGAAAAGCAATCGCTGACGCTGAAGCAAGAAACTTCCTCGGCAAAAACATTATGGGAAGTGACTTCTCACTCGAAATCCATATTAAAGAAGGCGCCGGAGCATTTGTTTGCGGCGAAGAAACTGCTCTTATGGCATCAATTGAAGGCGAACGCGGTATGCCAAGACCGAAACCGCCGTTCCCTGCAAACAAAGGATTGTTTGGCAGACCGACTTTGATTAATAACGTTGAAACACTTGCAAATGTACCTGTTATCCTGTTGAAAGGCGCTGACTGGTTCTCCCAAATGGGAACAGAAACTTCAAAAGGTACAAAAACTTTTGCACTCACAGGCGAAGTAAACAATACAGGACTTATTGAAGTTCCGATGGGCACAACCCTCCGCGAAATCGTCTTTGATATCGGCGGCGGAATGCGTGACGGCAAAAAATTCAAAGCCGTTCAAATCGGCGGCCCCTCAGGCGGATGTTTGACTGAAGAACATCTTGATATCCCGATGGATTATGACAACCTGATTAAAGCAGGTGCAATGGTCGGCTCAGGCGGTCTTGTTGTTATGAGTGATAAAACATGTATCGTTGAAGTTGCAAGATTCTTTATGAACTTTACGCAAAATGAAAGCTGCGGAAAATGCGTTCCCTGCCGTGAAGGAACTAAAAACATGTTAAAAATCCTTGAAAAAATCGTTGCAGGAAAAGGCGAAATGAGAGACCTTGATACACTGGAAGAACTTGCACACGCAGTAAAAGACGGCTCTCTCTGCGGACTCGGAAAAACCGCTCCGAACCCTGTTCTTTCAACATTAAAATACTTCAGGGATGAATATATTGCACACATTAAAGACAAAAAATGCCCTGCAGGTGTTTGTACGGCAATGAAAAAAGTCGTAATTAACGAAGACCTCTGCAAAGGCTGTACAAAATGTGCAAGAATATGCCCTGTAGGCGCAATTTCAGGAACAGTTAAGCAGCCTCACCACATTGACCAATCTAAATGTATCAAGTGCGAAGCCTGCTTCTCAAGCTGTCCTTTCAGAGCAATTGTTCTGCAATAGCAAACAACGTTTTCCTGAGGCGGAAAGCGAAAAAAGGATTAATAAAACTAATAGTGCTTTATGCACAAAACAAAAATAAGGAAACCAAATTATGACAGATAAAAAAACATTATTTATAGACGGCAGAGAAGTCGAATTTACAGATGAACCAAACCTGCTTGAAGTAATCAGAAAAGCAGGGATGAATGTTCCGACATTCTGTTACCGTCCGGATTTAACCTCATTCGGCGCCTGCCGTATGTGTGTTGTTGAAATCGAAGGCAGAGGAATACAATCTTCCTGCACAATGCCGCCGGAGGCAGGATTAAAAATTCATCTTAATACTGAAAGAACAAGAAGAATCAGAAAAACCGTTCTTGAACTTCTTCTTGCAAACCACGACAAAGAATGTCTGACCTGCGAAAAATCAGGAAACTGTGAACTTCAAAAATATTCGGAAGAATACGGAATCAGAAAAATCAGATATCCCGAAAAACCAATTGAAGATTATCACATTGTTGATGACAGCTCGCCATCACTTGTCAGAGATCCGAACAAATGTATTCTCTGCGGGGCTTGCGTTAGAGCCTGCTCCGAATTTCAAGGACATTCGGTTCTCGGCTTTGCAAACAGAGGTTCAAAAACCGTTGTTCAGCCTATGAACGGAAGACCTTTAGGACAGGTTGACTGCGTAAACTGCGGTCAATGCGCGGCAGTTTGCCCGACAGGAGCTTTAACAATCAAATCAGACATTGAAAATGTTTGGAAAGAAATTACAAATCCGAATAAAAAAGTCGTTGTTCAAATGGCTCCTGCAACCCGTGTTGCAATCGGTGAAATGTTCGGACTTGAGCCGGGTGAAAATTCCATCAAAAAAATGAATGCAGCTTTAAGAAAAATCGGATTTGACTTAATTTTCGATACCAATTTTTCAGCTGATTTGACGATTATGGAAGAAGCAACCGAATTTTTGGAAAGACTTAAATCCGGCAAAAATCTTCCGCTGTTCACATCTTGCTGCCCTGCATGGGTAAAATATCTTGAAGACCAGCATCCTGATATGCTTGAACATCTTTCAAGCTGCAAGTCTCCAATGTCAATGCTTTCTCCGGTTCTTGTAGAACTTGTACCGAAGCACTTCAACGTTGACAGAGAAAATCTTGTAGTTGTAGCGATTATGCCTTGCACAGCGAAGAAATTTGAATGCAAACGACCTGAACTTTCTCACGACGGACGCCCTGATACTGATTATGTTTTAACAACTCAGGAACTCGGCAGAATGATTAGAGAAGCCGGTATAAACTTCAATGCGCTTGAAGGCGAAGAAGCTGACAGCCCGTTTGGAGAATACACAGGCGCCGGCACAATCTTCGGAGCATCAGGCGGTGTTGCGGAAGCAGCAGTCAGAACAGCATATGAATTTGCAACAGGAGAAGTTCTTCAAGATGTTGATATCAAACAAATGAGAGGCACAACAAACCGCTCTCGTGATATTGAACTTGATTTAAAGGGAACTAAACTTGTTGTTAGAGTCGTTTCTACTCTAAAAGAAGCCGAAAAATCAATTCAGGAAATCAAAGAAGGCAAAGCTCCGTTCCAAATGCTTGAAGTTATGGCATGTCCGGGCGGATGTATCAACGGCGGCGGACAACCAAGAAGCTGTGACGACAGCAAGATTAAGCAGGAACGTGCTGAAGGGCTCTACAAAGAAGACTCAGAACTTCCGCAAAGAAAATCACATATGAATCCGTCAATCCAAAAACTTTATCAGGAATTTTTGGAACACCCGAATTCGCATAAAGCACACGAAATTCTGCACACTGTTTATTCAAACAGATTTGCGGGTTCCTACAAGGATATTTAATAATGTTACATTTAAAACGCACCGGTTTGAAACCGGTGCGTTTTGGGTATATATTTTAAATATGCGCACATTATAAGATAGGAGCAAACATGAAAACCAAATTTTTAGGACTTTTGACAGCAGTATTTTTTATGTCTACTCTGGCTGCAATTGCAAACACACCGACGACTTCCGGAGCAAACAATACCCATAAATTAAAAAGTCTTGCGACTAAGTATGTTAATGCAGAACTTTCAGGCAATAAAAGCAGTGCAACAAGCAAATTAGCACAGGATATGTATAAAATGGGTGCTAAAGACATGAAAATTATAACATATTCACCCTGTCCAAACAGAGGCACTATAAAAATTGACGGCAAATCAATAAATGCTACAAACAAACGCTGTATTGTTCTTCAATACCAGTACAACAACAAAAAGCAAGAAGCAGGGGCTTGTAAATAATATTAATTTTACAGACTTATTAAAACGAAACACGGTCTTCGATAAATAAATCAAAGACCGTGTTTCATTAAAACATACTTTTTATTTTACAACTTTAATAACTTGCTGTGTTATATCTTCACCACCATATAAAACAGCTCCTTTAGAAAGGACTAAATTATAATTTCCAGCCTTTGCCTGCTCATTAACTGTTTTGGATATACTTGCATCAATTGCAGACAATTTGTTAACATATTCTTTTTCCATTTTTTCTTTTTTGGAAACTAACTCTTTTGAATATTTTTCTTCAAGCTCTTTCTTTTTCTTTTCATCAGAAGCGGCAGCAACATCTTTTCTTGCTTTTTCTACGAACTTTACAAGTTCATCAGCCTTAGCCTGCTGTTCTTTCTTTAAATTTTTAACCTGAGCAGAACTTGCTACAACCTGAGCTATATCAACAACAGCTACTTTGTAATTTGCCGGAACTTCAGACATAGCAAAATTATTTACAGAAAAGCCAATAACAAATGCAGCTAACCCGATTGTCAAAAATTTCACATTCTTGTTCATAATCTCTCCTTAATTTTTACTGAATGGTCTACATTACTTGTATGAAATTTAAATAAATTCGTAAATCAAAAGTGTGAACTTTATTTAACTTTCTTTACACGAATATTAATATTTTATATAATAATAACAGCTTAATAATGAAATGTACTAAAATATTAATTTTTGTAAAAATTATAGCAAAAAATGATTCGGAAGTGTTTTTATTTCAGTATTAAGTACGAAAATAAAGGTAAACTCAAAATTTATTAATAAATTTGTAAAGGTGAATGATGAAAAAGAATAATTTTAATAGTAAGGTGATTAAGGCTGTATTATGCGTCTCAACATTATGTACCATAGTTCTGCCATCAACGATTACCCCGGCGTCAGCATATGACGGCGCACTTCCGATATCAATTAACCAGATAATGATGGAGGGAGGAGCTGCCGGTACTGTAAAGCACGATACCGATATGCTCCGTTACAAACGTGATGAAAAAGAGATTACCGAAGATTACAGAAGATTTGATCAGAACAGAAATTTTGAAGGCAACGGCGGCGGTCAGGTAATTCAAGACAATACTAACTATTCAGCCCCGAATTCCGGATATATGCAGGGTCAAGTTCAAGATATCAATACACAGGGAGTTTACGTTAATTCTATTGAAGTCGCACCTTCACAAGTTCTTTCAAAAGAAGAAGTCAATGCAATAATTCAACCGTTGGTCGGAAAAAATGTATTTATTAGTGATATTCAAAAAGTAATCGACCAATTAAATAATTTGTATGCAGAAAAAGGCTTTGTAACAGCAAAAGCATTTTTGCCGGAACAAACAGTTGAAAACGGACGCATTTATATTGAATTGGTTGAAAGTAAAGTCGGAAACATTTCAGTTGAGCAAAATAAATGGACAAGATCAAAATATATTACCGACAGAATTGAGCAAAAACCAGGAGAATTGTTTGATATTGTTGAATTGGAACAAGACATTCTGGATTTCAACAGATATAATGAAGGCGTTAACCTGACGGCGAATTTGACAGCTGGTGCTCAACCCGGAACAACAGACATTGCTCTCAAAGCAAATGAAAACTTCCCGTTTCACATTGTGGGTATTATGGATAATGCCGGACGTTATCAAACAGGTCACTTAAGAGGCGGTGCAATGATTTATGCGGACAGCTTGTTCCATAACAGAGACCGCTTGTCTATAGGTTCCTACTTCTCAGGCGGCGCAATAAGCCCGTTTGCGGATTACAATATCCCTGTTAACAAAAAAGACGGACGTGTAGGTTTCATGTATTCATCTACATTTGCTAAAATCAAATACGGTCCGTTAACAGACCTTGACCTTAAAAGTAAATCATATATCTATTCATTGTACTACTCACAACCGCTTGTCAGAAAGCCCGGATTTGAGTTAAAAAGTTACTTAGCAGCAAACTACAAACGAGCAAGAACAAGTATATTTGATGACTGGATGGATATAGGTGTTGACGAAATCACAAGTGCAGATTTAGCATTCAACTTGAGAAAAGATACCAAATATGGTATTTGGTATGCAAATCAAGGTATATCATTCGCAGTTCCTCTACTTGACAGCCAATCAAGTTACATAAAATTAAACGGTGGCTTGGTAAGATTGCATGACTTCTCACATGGTGTAATTGGTCAATTAAGAGCGAACTATCAAGTTATTCCGAACAACAAACACATTCCGTATCTTGATCAATTCCAGGTCGGTGGTCTGGCAACTGTTAGAGGTTACTCAGAAGGTATCCTGATGGGTAAAAACGGATATTACACAAGTGCTGAGTTGATGTTCCCGCTTATGCCGAGAGAAATTACAAGCCCGCGCTCAGGCGAAAAGATTCCGTTTATCGGAAAATATGTTAAAGGTGCGGTATTTGCTGATCACGCAGGTGTATTCCCGACAGCAAGCGAAGATTACTACGACGGAAGCTACTTCCTGATGTCATTAGGTATGGGCTTACGTGTACAATTGCCGGGTGACTTGAGTGCAAGACTCTACTGGGGCTATCCTTTAATCAACAATGCGTATGAAACTGACAGAAAATACGGTAGATTCCACTTTGAATTAACATTAGAACCTAACCTTGATGCATTGTTGAGAAGCAGAAGCACTGCACCGCAAAGAGTTGAAAAACACGTTGAAGCGGATTACGTAAACAACTATGATGATGTTAGACACTACGATTACTTTAACGACGGTGCTCTATAATCCAAGACTTGAATAAAAATAATTATGCGGTAACTTTATATTGAAAGTTACCGCATTTTTTGAGGGGATAAAATGACAAAGGGAATATTTATAACAGCAACCGGAACTGACATCGGAAAAACTTATATTTCAGGATTGATTGTAAAATCAATGCGAAAAAACGGATTCAACTGCGGTTATTACAAACCAGCACTTAGCGGAGCAGAAAAAAAAGACGGTAAAATAATCCCAGGAGATTGCGCTTATGTTTTGAAGCAAGCGGGAATTACAGAGACCCCGGACAATTACGTCTCATATATCTTTAAACCCGCAGTGTCGCCGCATCTGGCAGCAGAAATGTCAAATACGCCTATCAAACTTGACAAAATAAAACAGGATTTCAACAGAATAAAAACAGAATTTGATTATCTTGTTGTGGAAGGCGCAGGCGGGATTGTCTGCCCGTTTAACATAAAAGAAAATCTTCTTCTGCCTGATATAATAAAAGCCTTAGAGCTTGATATTATTATTGTTGCATCCGCACAACTCGGCGGAATTAATTCAGCAGTTTTGACCGTTGAATATGCAAAACAAAAAGGTATTAACGTCAAAGGAATTGTTTTAAACCAATATAATGATAACGACATCATGCAGAAAGATAACAAACTACAGATTGAAAGACTTGCTAATGTAAAAACACTTGCTGCAGTAAAAGCAAACGCAGAAAGTATTGATTTAAGCCAAATTATTCCTGCGTTTAAAGAAATTTGAGGTGAATATGAACGAATGGATTGAAAAAGATTTAAAATATATCTGGCACCCCTGTTCACAGATGAAAGATTACGAAACACTCGCTCCGATTGTAATCGACAGAGGCGAAGGAATTTATTTATATGATATTAACGGTAAAAAATATATTGATGTAATAAGTTCATGGTGGTGTAATCTGCTTGGGCACTGCAATCCCAAAATAAACGAGGCCGTAAAAAAACAGATTGATAAACTTGAACATGTAATCTTTGCAAATTTTACCCATAAAACAGCAATTGAACTCTGTGAGAAATTAATAAAAGTTGTACCTGAAGGGCTTTGCAAATTCAACTTTTCGGACAACGGCTCCTCATCTATTGAATGCGCTATGAAAATGAGTTTTCAATACCATTACCAGACAGGAAACCCGCAAAAACAAAGATTTATGGCTTTGTCAGGCGCATATCACGGTGAAACAATCGGAGCACTCTCAATCGGCGGGGTTGATTTGTACTCGGAAATTTATAAACCCGTATTAATGGATATTTTCCGAATTGAAGGCCCTGACTGCTACAGATGCCCTTACGGGAAAACAAGAGACTGCTGTAATGCCGAATGTTTTAAAAATGCAGAAAAAATGTTTAAGGAACATGGCAACGAAACCTGTGCGATAGTCATAGAACCGCTTTTGCAAGGCTCTGCCGGAATGCGTATTTACCCGCCGGTTTATCTTAAAAAACTGCGTCAAATCTGTGATGAGTATAATGTGCATATAATTGCGGACGAAATTGCAACAGGCTACGGAAGAACAGGAAAAATGTTTGCCTGCAATCATGCCGGAATTTCGCCCGATATAATGTGTCTTTCAAAGGGCTTGACCGGCGGATATATGCCAATGTCTATAGCTGCAACAACACAGAAAATTTATGATGCGTTTTACGCAGACTATAACGAAGGTAAAGCCTTCATGCACAGTCACACATACAGCGGCAACCCGCTTGCATGTTCTGCAGCAATTGCAGTGCTTGACATACTTGCAGACGGCTCTGTTCTAAAGCGTGCAACCGAAAATGCGATATATTTTAACAGGATTATAAAAGAAAAGTTTTTAAAACATAAAAATGTCGGCGAAGTCCGCTCAATCGGACTTATAAATGCGATAGAACTGGTTAAAAACAGAGACACAAAAGAACCGTTTGACAGCAAACTGAGAACAGGCTATCAAATCTATAAAAGAGCGCTGGAACACGGTGTTATACTACGTCCGCTTGGTGATGTAATTTATTTTAACCCGCCTCTTATAATTGAGCGTAAAGATATGGATTTTGTTGTCGACATTGCATACAAGTGTCTGTGCGACATTTTACCCGAATAACAGTATACTGACGAGACTTTCCAAAATATAAAAAACGGTCTGAATTTAGTTTTAGACCGGTAAATTGGAGGTGAAAAGCATAAAAAATCCTTTTACGTCAGATAATTAACGTAACTTTTACACTAATCGAAACCCAAACTCTCTTAAACGGCGACTAAAAATTTTTAAAAGAAACTTTTATCAACACACATCGTCTGTTAAATTAAACGAGGTTTAACCTTCTGTCGTTAATTCTTCCCAGATACTCGGAACTACGATTAACGCAGTATAAACGATAAACCCGAACAAAATTAAATTGATAGCTTCCATATAAACTCTCCTATAGCTTACACATGTATATTATGCCCATGATGGTATAAAATGTAACATAATTTTACAAAACTGATTTGAATTTTTTGTATAATAATATGAAAAGAGGATAAAATGAAAAAGAACCTGGGGAAACTTTTTAAAAACCTTTGCTGCTCTGTCTGCAAAAGCGGATTTGACGAAGATTCCGTCACAATAAAACGTGATGAGGGCGGACTTTTAGTCACAAATCTTAAATGCAATCACTGCGGAAAAAATTACGGAATAGCCTTTCTCGGCTTTACTGAAATCAAAGTTAAAGATGATTCTGAACTTGCATACGAAATTCAGGAAGGCCCCGCACCAATAAGTTATGATGACGTAATTGACGCGCACAGGTTTATTAAAAATCTTGATGAAAATTGGCAAAATTACATTAAAAAAGACGGCTGATAACCGTCTTTTTTATATTTTTTATTTAACACCCGTATACAATCCGGTTTAATTAAGCAAAATTCCTGCAATTGCTGCGGACATATAACATGTCAAAGTTCCGCAAATCAACGCTCTTACTCCGAGACGTGCAAGGTTTTTCCGCTGGTTTGGAGCAAGTTCTCCGATTCCGCCCAGCTGAATTGCAATTGAGCCGAAGTTGCCGAAACTGCACAGAGCAATACACGCAATAAGAAAACTTTTGTCTGATAATGCCTGCGGTAGTGAACTTAAATCAACATAAGCAACCATTTCATTTAAAACAAGTTTTGTACCCATAAGACTTCCGACAGTCGTGGCTTCCCCCATCGGAACCCCCATAAGGTATGCAAAGACTGCAAATATTTTGCCCAGAATCATTTTTAAAGATAACTGCGTTAAATCAAAAGAGGCAAAATTTATATGGATATAATTTACGACAAACTTGCCGATACCGCCGAGAATCCAATCAACAAAAGCAACAAGAGCAACAAGAGCCAAAATCATTGCCACAACATTTATCGCAACCTTCATACCCTCAGAAGCCCCCTGTGAAATTGCATCAAAAAGATTTGTGTACGGACGCCGTCTTTTACTGAAATGAATTTTTATATCTTCACTGGTTTCTGGATGACCTGTTTCAGGATAAACGATTTTTGAAATAACCAGCGCCCCCGGAGCGGCCATAATTGATGCGGCAAGCAAATATTGAGCAGGAATGCCAAGACCTATATAAATCGGCATTGTGGCTGCTGAAATACATGCCATGCTTCCAGTCATAGAAGCCAGAAGCTCGGATCTTGTAAGTTTTGCAAGATACGGTCTAATCATAATCTGCGCCGCAATCTGTCCGACAAATGCGCTTGCGACATTAGATAAAGCCTCGGCACCGCTTACGGACATAAGTTTGTTCATAGCTTTTCCGAGAAGCGGAACAACTCTTTGCATAATACCGTAATAATACAGGATATTTACAAGAATCATCATGAAAATCAAAGAGGCAATCAGTTGTAATGCAAAGACCTGCGCTCCTGCACCGAAAACCTTTGCCAGAGCATCAGAGTTGTTCATTAACGGGCCGAAAACAAATTCTCCGCCCTCTTTTGCAAAATCGAGAATTTTGGTGATAAACAGCCCCAAATTCATAAAAATTGTACGCCCTATCGGGACTTTAAAAATAAATACTGCAAGCAAAATCTGCAATACAAAGCCGGTTACGATTGTTTTATAATTGATTGCTTTTCTGTTATTCGACATCAAAAATGCAATCAAAAATATTAAAATTATCCCGAAAATCCCAAAAAATCTTTCCATAAAAAATCCTTATATAAATTACTTAAATATAATACTTTAAATGAGAGGAAAATTCTTCAGTCGGTAAAAAAACTTTACTTAATATTTCTTAATATTTCTGCACATGCCTATTGAAAAAAAAATTGCCGGTATTTTAGAATATATGCAGGAGATATAAATCTTTTCTGCAATCGAAAATAGAATATAAGAGTATAAGTAGTAAGGGATAAAAGGTACAATGCGTGTAGAAGCAATCAGGCTCGGAAATGTTTATCGGGCAAACTCAAGCCGAAAAAATTACGGACAAAACATCAAGAACAATTATGTAACCCAATCAGACACAGTAAGTTTTAAGCCGAGACTTGCAATGCTGACGTTTACCGGCATAGACCGCAATGTTAATCAGATTGCGTCTTTTGCATACGAAAACAACGGTACCGGATTGGCCGAAGATGCACAAGGCGGTTTGGGTGTTGTTACATATGAAGCGCCCAAAAGTTTTAATGAACACGAGGGACTTGATGTAAGAAGTTTTATGCCTGCGCATGAACATAACAACTCCAAAGGCGGATATAAATTTTTGTTGACTAAAGATATAAAATTAGAAAACGGCAAGCTGCCTGAAGAAATTGAAGCACGCTGGTTTTTGAGTGCAGCACCGGGACAATCCCGCGAAGAATTTGCAAAAGCATTAGGTTGTAATGCCGAAGATTTAAGATATGTAATTCAGGGGGAACCAAACGGCAAAACAGCAACAAGTTTATCAAAATATTGTTTGATTGAGCCGACAAGCGTCAAAGGCGAAATCGAAAGAATGTCTGATATGAGACTCGGCGAAATTCAAAAAGTACCGTTTGAAATTTTCAAAATTGCGGATGATAACCCGAGCTATAATAAACTAAAAGGCAAACCGAATTATGTCATCTGGACACAGGAACTTGCAAAAACACCTCGTCCTTATACATACAGCGCAAACGGCCACGGAGGAATCGAAGCGGAAATTATTAATTCCGACTATTGCCGCGCTTATTTGCAAGCGGAAAAAATGATGAATACCGAAGAGTTCGGCTACTGGAAGCCTGCAAATTACTGGGGGCATGACAGACCGATTGCAACGTTTTTCAGTCATATAGCAAGTCTTTCCGCAGACGGAGATGATTATTATAACGGGACACGCGCACATTATACGGCGCACAATACCGGAGTAAACTATCAAGGGCACACAAATAATCCTTTCCAATTTGCAAGACTTATTTTTAATGCAGAAGATGTTAAGGCACTAAAGAACCTGCCGGAATATGAACTTCTTGAGTGGTATAACAGCAGAGGCTGGGATAATCTGGCAAAAGAAGAGCAAGCCTTTGTTCATAAACTTTTTGAGCCGATTATCGGCAAATTCAGAGATTTTTCAGGCAATTACAATGTAACTAAAGTAGCAATTGTCGCAACAAAAATGAACTCAGAAAATATCACTTTCGGTACAGTTTCTCCGAATTTTGATAAAGAAATGAAAAATCCGAATATGGATGTAGCACCCAATATAGGCGGCGATTTAAGAGAAATTGAAACAATAAGCCCGCTTAACGGTTCAACTCCTGCTTCTCTTGGAATCGATAAAGTTCCGACTCAATTCGGACGCGGTTCAAACACATTGACTGAACTTAGAGAAGGTTTTACACCGATTAAATACAACGGAAACAATATTGAAGAAATCGTTGCAAACAGAATAAAAAATGCCAAATGGCTCACCGGCATTCTTGAAGATGCAGAAAAAGAAGGCCAACAGGCTTTGAACAAAGTATTCTTCCACGACAAACAAATTGAGGAAGGCAGAAGCGTTTTGGGAAGTTTGTCAAGATTTAAAGATGATGAAATGCTTATAATGGGCTGGGGCAGATCCGACGAACAAAAAGGTTATCCGATTCTTTATAAAGGATTTCTAAAATTCTTAAAACGTGATGATGTTCCGAAAGAATTAAAACTCAAAGTTAAACTTCTTAACGGCGCAGGTGATGCTCCTTGGGATAAAGAAGCCAAAGATTTTAAAATAATTAAAGAAACCTTAAAAGAAATTGAAGAACTTGACGGCGGAATCTACAAACATAATGCAATGTATGTAGACGGACGTTTTCCAAACACTCTTGTTGCCTGCGCAACACACGGAGCTTTCACTTCCCGCCGCGAAATGTGCGGAATTACTCCATTGGAGGCAAAAGCCGCAGGTGTACCTTATCTTACAACAAAAACTGGCGGACCTGTTGACTATACAAACAAATCAAACGGCTGGCTTACCAGAACAGCACCGGAAATGAATCCACAGTTTGACGGACTTGATTGGAATACACCGAAAGACATTGTTGAAGCCAAAAGGGTTGAAAGAGCCTCTGATGAAGTTTCCGACTGTTTTAAAGAAATGGTTGAGGAATACGCGCATAACAGAACTCAATATATTGAAAAATGTAAAAAGAATATTGAAGAAGAGTTCGACTGGCATAATAATAAAGAATTTAACTGCGGAAAATCAGCCAACAAAATGTACAAAGAAAACATCTGGCAGATTGATAAAGGCTGGGATGCCCGAAGTCAAAAACCTTTAAAACGGCTTGTCGGCAAAATGCTTAATCCGATGGAAGCAATCCAAAAAACTCTTGAAGATTTAGACTGTACACTAAATTCAATGTGCAAAAAGATGGAAAAAAGAGCCGGAGAACTCGTCAAAGAAATGGAAGAAACAATGACGAAAACGGCAGCCGAAGCAGCTGAAAAGGCTCAGGAAACATTAAAAACGGTTTCTTCGGAAATAATTGCCAAAACAGAAAAAACTGTAAAAGAAATTACTCAAAACTCAGTTGATGAAATAAATAACACAATAAAAACAACTGTAACAACTGCGCTTGAGAAGAATAAAAATAATATTATTGAAGGTGCAAAACAATCAAAAACAGGCAAAATTCTGGCATTTGGCGGCGGCATAGTAGCGGCTGCAATAGGCGGAGGCGCCTGGTACCTTGCAAAGGGTAAAGAACTTATTGCAAAAGGCAAAAACGTTCAATAATAATTTACGGACACCAATCAATTATACCGTTTGCGGGATGTTCTTTCCTCCACCGGAGGAACTCCTCAAACGTTGATACTTTGCCTTCTATAACCGCACGATAGTATTCAATTCCTGAGATTTTAATGTCATCCGGAGTGTTATATTTAAGTTGTAAAATTGTATTTTTCGCCTCAACAGTCAAAACTTCTGAAATTCTATCCGTAACATGCTCAAAATATCCGCAATATTTTGATTTTTTGGGCATGTGAATAATATCTATCTGCCAGAGCCGCTTAAATTCATCTTCATAAAAAACATGCCACTCAAGACAATTTTCTTCTTTATCCAGCGAATTTTTAAAAGTAAATTTTTTAACCGCTGGATTTTTAATCAATTTTAGAATTACAGAAAAACTTTTTTCGATAGAAACGATATCAGAATAAATATGAAAATCAATATCCAAATGTTTCATTAATAATCCTGATTTTAAGGAACCTACAAGGTTAACGTCACATCCGATATTTTTGAAACCGGATTCAATTTCCAATTCTTTGATAATTTTGAAAGCAGAATTTTGATTATTTTTTGCAATTTCTAAAATATTTTCCATAAAACGATTAAAGCACAAACATGAAAAAATGCGCTTGGCGCGATTGTCTTGACCTGCTCGCATTAAACGTGACTACGGTTGAGTGTTACAAGAACTTCGTTCTTTATAAACTCAAACCTTCGCACTCTGCTCGCAGACCGCTCGAACGCAATAGGCATTCTTATCTTAGCTAAACAACAAAATAAAAGAGGTCTATACAGACCTCTTTTATTTTGCGCTTGGCGCGATTCGAACGCGCGACCTATCCCTTAAAAGGGGAGTGCTCTACCTGCTGAGCTACAAGCGCATATAACTAAATGCTATTCATTTCGTCAATGATTTTATGTTAGCAGGAACAAAATTTTATGTCAACAGTTTTCTTTAATAAATTTTATTAAAAAATAAAACCCGTTTAATTCAATGAACGAAACGGGCTGAAATCAATCTATTACGGAAAACTTATTGTATATCAATATATTTTTTTGCACAATCAAACATTGCATTAACAAGCGCCGCGTTTGAATAAATATTCATTCCGCTTGTTTCCAGCACCTGTTTCATGCGTTTTTCCCACATGTCATAAATATCGTCCTTATCTATATCAAGAACCTGCGCAATCATGCTGAGTTCTTTATAATCTATCGGAATAGGAATGTTCCCACGCAAAATATCAACTATCTCAAGTCTTTTTTTCCTCGGAAATGCCTTTAAAAAATTAACCGTACTCATCCCCTTTTCTTTCATAACTTTCTTTAAAAATTGAACGTTTTCATCAATCAAAAGCGGTTCCTGCGGAATTTTATATTCTTCAAACTCTTCCGGTTCAATCTCCATAACCGTTGCAATCCGCTCCAACGTTGTTCCGCGTGTTGAAAAAGGAATTGTATTATCAATCAGGTTGTACACGTATGATAATGTAACCCCTATCATTTCTGCAAAATCTTTTTTATGAATGCCGTTTTTTTCCAAAAATCTGGCAACCTTTTCCGAACTTTTTTCCTGAATTATAGGTTTGTTTTTTGCACTCATATTTTTATCCTCACTTTTAAATTTTGACCGTTTGCACTCTGCCGAAGCGTTCTTGTGTTCAACCGGTT
Source organism: Candidatus Gastranaerophilales bacterium (assembly GCA_944325585.1). Classification (GTDB taxonomy): domain Bacteria; phylum Cyanobacteriota; class Vampirovibrionia; order Gastranaerophilales; family Gastranaerophilaceae; genus Scatenecus. Next base: position 987 of record CALVAS010000011.1, on the reverse strand, counting down.
CAAGTTCATTATTAAAATACGGGTTTTCTATCATTTTGTTAAGCGAAAGCATGGTAAATCAGGGCGGTAATATTTATTTGCGTTAAAATAATAATTATAAAAGGTGAATTTAATGAAATTAATTGCAGGTTTAGGAAACGTAGGGGAAAAATATCTTTTTACCAGACACAACGCAGGATTTATGATTGCGGATAAAATCGCATACGATAACAATCTTGAGTTTAAAGAAGATAAAAAACTAAAATGTTTTTTGACTAAATTTAAACTTAACGATGAAGACATTTTAATTATCAAGCCGACTACATTTATGAACCTTTCCGGAGAATCCGCTGCGGCGGTCATGAATTATTACAAAATTGAGATTAAAGATATATTAATAATCTATGATGATATTTCGCTTGAGCTGGGCAGAATCCGGTTTCGCGCAAACGGCTCGGACGGCGGGCATAACGGTATAAAATCAGTAATTAAACATCTTGGAACAAAAGATTTTGCAAGACTCAAATTCGGAATAGGACCTCAGCCGCCGATTCCGTCAGAGGCGTTTGTGTTACAGAACTTTTCAAAAGAACAGCTTCCTGATTTAAAATCAACAATCTTACGCGCTGTTGAAGCTGTTGAATTTTACTTTGAAAACGGGATTGAAAAGACTCAAAACCGTTACAATTAGCTTGAAAGGCTATTTTTTACAAAATTTTTCGAATATAATTATTTAAAAAGGAGTATTTAATGAGCATACAAATCGCAGAACAATTTGAAGAAAATGAACAATTTGACAAAGCATATGAAGAATATAAAAAACTTTACGAGAAAAATCCTAAAGATATGAATGTAATTGAACGTTTGGGACATATTGCGATGATGCTCGGCAAAAAGGATGAAGCTGCGGATTTTTATTCAAAACTTCTTGAATTTGATGCTACAAACACTATGGTTTACGAGCAATTGATGGATATTTATCAGGATACGGACAGACTCAAATATTAT
>CALVAS010000010.1 GCA_944325585.1 Candidatus Gastranaerophilales bacterium | reverse complement strand
GCGCAAGCGGCGTTTTGAACGTCGGATCTTTACAGGTATTCACTCCAACTCAGGAATCATTTAATGCACTAAAAAGCGGAATTGATGTTGCAGAAAGAGACCCGTCAACCGGTATGTCACTTTCTCAAGAAACATCAACAACGTGGAATCCGTCAAGTGTTGCACTCGGCAACGGACAAATCACAGTTAACGGAAAAGTGCTTGCACGAAATGATATTGAATTGAACGGCGGACGCGTTAATGTTGGCAACGGCGGACTGCTAATTGCGGGTGTTGGAAATAACACTGAAGTATTTACAGACAAAGCCGCAGCTGATACGTTGTTTGAATCACTTGTTAATACTGACAACATGGATACCGGAAGCGGATTTGCTAACGCTAACGGCAAAATTGTTATAACTTCAAACATCGGAACAAACATTGAAAACGGTGCAAATCTTAAAAACTTTGCAGCCAACAGTAATACTACAATTACTAACTCCGGTGCTGAAGGTGTAACCGTTGCAGGCGAAATTTCCAACCCCAACGGAACACTTAGTATTACAAATAAAAACGGTGCCATAAATATCGCATCAACCGGCGACCTTAAAAATAAAGGGAACATGATTATAAGAGGTCAGGATGCCAACAGCGGAATTACTGTTGATGGAACATTGACAAACGACGGCGACCTTACAATTGAAGAAACTACTGCAAGCGGAACAATCGGTGTTTCTATCGGCGGAAACGTTACAAATGACACAGGAACTTTAGAAATAACCAACTCTCTTGCAGGAGGACTGAATGTAACTTCATCAGGTCATGTTACATCTAACGGAACAAATTTAACAATGATAAACCAAGGTGTTGACGGTTTTGTTATTGACGGTGAAGTTCTTAACAATGCAGGTGATGCTGATTTAATCAACCAGAAAAATGGTGATGAAAGCAACCGTTATAATAAATTTGATATTAACGGTACCGTTACATCAAACGGAACATCACTTGACATTACAAATGAAGCCGGAGAATCCGGATTAAATATTGCCGGTAAAGTTTTAAACAACCTGGGCATTGCCAAAATTCAAAACCAGGCAGGTGCTCTTAACGTAACATCGACCGGAAGTGTTACTTCTAACGGCTCAAGCCTTATTATGGATAACAAAGGCGATGGAGGTTTTGTAATTGACGGTCTTGTTGCCAACAACACAGGTGAAGGTACTCTTAATAACGATAACAACAAACTTGATATTAACGGTACAGTTACATCTGACGGCGACAGATTAAATATTAATAACACCAACGGTATCAACGGTTTGAATATTTCAGGTACAGTTGACAACAATAACGGTTATGTACGTATTTTGAACGGTAAAGGCGGATTGAACGTTAAAACAGGCGGTCATGTTATTAATGACGGAAACCAAATGTCAATGACAAACAATGGTGAATCAGGATTCACAATTGACGGAACTGTTACAAACAACAACGGTCTTGCCGAACTTACAAATACGCAGGATGTATTTAATATTAACGGAACAGTTACCGGCGCAGGTTCCGAGCTGGATATAACAAACAGCGGCGCAAACGGTTTGAATATTGCAGGTCTTGTTGAAAATAATACAGGTACCGCTTCAATCACAAATACTAAAGGCGGTTTAAACGTTCTTGCAGGAGGTCAGGTAACTTCTGACGGCACAAGCCTAACAATGCTTAACGACGGAACTGACGGATTTAATGTTGACGGCGAAATCATTAACAACCAAGGTACCGCAACTTTAACAAACAATCAAAAGTCATTTAATGTTAACGTTGACGGCTCAATCACATCAAACGGTGATGATCTTAACATTACAAATAACGGTACTGAAGGCTTAAATGTTGCAGGCTTAATAAACAACGCAAGAGGTGCCGCACATATTAATAATACTCAGGGCGGATTAAATGTTCTTGCCGGAGGTTCAGTATTAAATGCCGGAGACAGCCTTCTTATGGAAAACAGCGGCGCAAACGGCATGAACATTCAAGGCACTGTTGATTCAACTGCCGGTACTACAACAATTAACAACAGCGGAGCAGGCGGCTTAAAGGTTGCTGAAGGAGGACTTGTACAAAACAGCGGTGTATCATTGGAAATGAACAACACCGGAAATAACGGATTTACAATTGACGGTACTGTAAATAACAATAACGGAACTGCCCAATTAAATAATGAAGCAGGCTCCTTACTTATTTCAAGCAAAGGCAAAGTTAATTCAAAAGGCACAGAACTTAATGTTAACAACTCAGGCACAGGCGGACTGCATGTTGAAGGGCTGGTTACACACACCAACACTGATGGCATTGTAAACTTTACAAATAGCAATTCCGATATGGTTATAGGTCATGACCGAACTGATAATAACATTTCATCAGATGCAGATGTAAACATCAATGTAACTAACGGAAACCTTCTTAATTACTTTGCTGATATTGAGGATGCAAATACTGTTAAAACACTTATAACAACAACTTCAGGTGCCGATTTAAATATTGATGTTACAAACGGTTCAATAGGTACTGAAGTCGGTCCGTGCGACGGAGATGTATGTACAGGTGTCGGCCCGTCAGAAAGAGATTTGACAAAATCAATTAATACATCAATTGACGGTGCAATCACAGCAGAAAGCACAGGTACAGGCGCTCTTATAAATATGGCAAGTTTGGATAAAGATATGCATGTCAACAGAATTCATTCTGACGGCCGCGTAATCCTGCTTGCTGATGACAAAACAAACAAAGGCGAAACGGCTTATGATGTAATAAACAGCGCTGATGACAACTCTGTAATTCCGAACATTCAAGGAAGCGGAATTTCAGTTATCGCAAGCGGCGATATCGGTAAAGCCGAAGATAAAATAACCTTTATTCAAACAGGCGCAACCGTTGATATCGCAAACGAAAATGACAATGCTTCAGATCCGCATGACCTGTACGAAACTCCGAGAATAGATGCTGACGGCGGTGTTGAATTCCTTGCAATCGGCGATATTAATATCAAAGGCAATGACAACGCAGACAAAACCAAAAATGATACAAACGTATGTACAATTGCTTCAAGAGAAGGAACTGTAAACGCTGAATTTTCAGGAAACACATATATAAGAGATATTACGGCGCAAAACGAAGTTAACGTTGTTAACAGAGGTCCGGAAATTTATATTGAAAATCTCGGCGGAGCACCTTCAAGATACGCTGAAACAGGTGACTATTACGGAATGTATGACGGCATTGTTCCGGAAAAGGCAACAATAACAGCACTTGACCTTGGAACAGTCGAAAATCCGAACCACACACCGAACTCAACAATTGTAGTTAAAAACGGTACAATTAACGGTAAAGGTTCAACAAGCCACCCGAACCTTGATCAGGATATAACGGTTACTGCAGATAACGCATATGTCGGCGGCTACTACTTCAATATGGGTAAACACAGAGAAGGCGGTTTAACTGAATGGACATATGATGATACTACAAATACCATTGTCAATGCAGGAGATCCCGATACACCTGTATCAATCAGAGCAAAAGCCGTAAGACCTGATGATGTTACTGATATCGGCAGAAATCCGGTTGAACGTGATTATTATTACGCTGATTTGGACGGTGACGGCGAACCAGAAAATCCTTATCCGGACGGTGAAAGCGGTAGCGGTCAAAAAGACGATCCGACATTTGATCCAGATAAAGAAACAGGTGATGACCTTGTAGTACCTGAACCGGATCCGGCTCCTGGTGATGACGATGATGACGGCCCTGTTGATCCGGGTGACGATGATGACGACGGTCCGGTAGATCCTGGTGATGATGACGATGACGGCCCGGTTGACCCTGGTGACGATGATGACGATGGGCCTGTTGATCCGGGTGACGATGATGATGACGGACCGGTAGATCCGGGTGATGACGACGATGACGGCCCGGTAACACCTCCGGGAGACGATGATGATATTCCGGATGTAAACATGGACGATGCAAAACGGACATGGAAAAAAGAAATCGATGATAACATTTCTGTAATTGATAAACGTCAATATATGAGATTTGATATCAACAACAACCCGAATCCTGTTGTATTCGAATCTGACCCGACAGTAGACGGTATATTGAACATATCAAGAGGCGGCGTCCAACTAAGCCACAACAATACTTTAAAAGTTGGCGATGTTGTTCCGGTTCATATCAAATATGGCGATGTGGAAATCAATACGGAAGTAAAAATTGTTACCGCAACTGATGTAAGAGCCGGAGGTGAATTCGTTGATCTTGATCTTGCAACAGCAAACAAATTATTATACTTAAGTTTGTTAATGGATGAAACCCAACCACAGGATCAGTATTACGCAAACACAAACAACGGCAGCGACCCGAACAGTGACAGTCTTTCCACAACAGGCGTCGATGACTAAATAAAATATAAAACATAATAAAAAGAGACCGAAATATCGGTCTCTTTTTTAATGAAAAATATAGATTTTTTTTTAATTTTATGATATAAAAGTATTATAAATACTATTTCATGTCGGAGTGGTGGAATGGTAGACACGTACGTTTCAGGTGCGTATGGAGAAATCTGTGTGGGTTCAAGTCCCATCTCCGACATTTTTTGAGGAGTATTTTTGGAAATTCTTGAAACTGATGGGAAACTAAATTTATCTATTAATTTGTTTAAAGAATCCGACTTTTTAAAGGCATTATTGGTCTTAAGTTTTATTTTCATACTATTTATTTTATATTCATTTTACGATTTTGTTGATAACAATCAAAAAATTCAAATTTATTGCAACAAAATGAAAAACTTATGTAAGATAGAAACCGAGAAACTTTTATCAGGTAAAACCAGTCAGCAATTTTCATTTAATCAGGTTGACGATGCTAAATTACATAAGGTCGGCTGCAGTAAATTAAGCTGAAACTGCCGAAAAACTTTGTAATTTATTGAATAATTATATTACTAATGACACTAAACCTACAGAACAATAATTATTTTTCATTTTCATGTCTGCACTACGCCGTTACGCCTCAAAAATTAAGCCCCTCCGGAAGATTGTTAATTTTTGGTTAAAAAATCACGAATAGTCTTAAAACAGAGTAATAATATAGGTGTAGAAGATAATATGAAAGACTGAAAGGAGAAAGTTATGAAATTCTTAATTAAAAAATCACCGGATGGATTTATTAAATCAGTAAACGATGAAATCAGTTCTATTTTGAATCGTAATTTTGACAGTCTTTTCCCTGAATATATTTTCACCGAAGATATGGACAAATTATCTATACCTGTTGAAATTCAAGAAAAAGACAATGAATACAAAGTTAAAGCGGAATTACCGGGTGTAAAAAAAGAAGATTTGGATATTGATATAGACAAAAACCATATTATTATAAACGCTAAAAAAGAAGAGGAAAAAGAGGAAAACACAAAATCTTACAGAAAATCCGAATTCAGATACGGTGAATTTTCAAGATCTGTTTACTTCCCGATGGATATCGATGTTGAAAAAACAAATGCAAAACTGGAACATGGTATTTTAAAAATTACCGCACCTAAATTGGAAGCTGAAAAGAAAACTAACAAAAAACTTACGGTAGAATAATTTAACTGCAAAAATTTAAACTACACAGTCAGGAACGGTATTTAACCGTTCCTTTTTTAATGTTTATTCATCCGGCTCATCCTGCGCTTCATGTTTGTGGTCGTGACATTGAAGAGAGGCATCCAGCTTGTTTAGCAAATCTTTGTAATGGAATTGCATTGCATGTTCCGCTTTTTCATGCAGATTGTCCACATGGGTGTGCATTGCAATTTCAAGATTGGCAAGAGATGTGTTATATTCATAAAGCATTTCGGCATACTGGATTTTTGAATTGTTATAATCTTCCCGAGCTCTCTGATACGCAATATAATCCGTTTGTCCGCTTTCATAAAACTCATCAACAAGTTCAAAATTCTCTTTTGCGGCAATTAATTTATCTTCTGAAGATTTAACCTGTTTTTCGGCACGCAAAACGTTCAAATATGCTTTTTTAACCTCAAAGTACAAATCCTGACGGAATTTATCAATATCATTTGCAGCGAGATTAACTTCCGACTCGGCGCGCTCAACTTCGTGTTTTAGCTGTTTTATATTGACATTTGAAGTAAGATTTACATACATACTGAGACTGTTGTTTGCATATTTCCGCGTATTGTTGAATCCGTAACCGACATTTCCGGTTAAATCAGGGAAATACTGACGTTTAACATACATAAGAGATTCTTTCATTGCAGAAAGCGTTGCATCCAAAACCCACAAATCAGGACTGTTTTTCTCCGCTATTTCAAACGACTCACTCATTTTATAAGGCAGTTTTTTAAATTTGGAAGTTTCAGTTTTCTCAACTTTTGATTTTAAGGCGACTTCTACAATGTTTTTGTCAGATGTTGAATCTTGATTCTGCAAAACACTCTGAGGCATATAAATGTCATTAAAGTTAAATGTATCAAGTTTTTTGACAGAAAACTCTGGAGCCGGTGCAATATACAAAGAATTGCCCAGATCAGCAAGCGCCAGATTGTAATTATTTTCCGCGTCAACGAGTTTAATTTTCGCTTCTTTCAAATAAATTTCCGCAGTCGTTAAATCAATCTTATACTTTTTATCTTTTGCCGCAAGTTTTTTGGCTCTTTCTGTATTTTTCATGTTTATAAGAACGTTATTTTTTGCGATTTCAACCATTGCACCGGCTTTTAAAAGAGCATTATACTTCATTTTAACGTCAAAAATAGTGTTACAGATACTGTCTAAAAATTCATATTCGGCTGCAAGTTTGTAGAATCGCTCCATTCTGATAAGAGAATTGGCTTTGCCGAAATTCCACAAAAGCTGGCTCAAATATACATTCACCTGCGGCAGTTCTCTGTTTGAGGAGCCGTTATAATTCTTGTTTGAATTGTAGTCCTGATAAATTCCGACATCATAACCCAATGACGGGAAATATGAAGATTTGGCAATACCAACGTTGCTTACGGCAATTTGAAGGTTGTACGCCTTACCTTTTATAAGCGGACTGTTGTTTATTGCAACGCTCACGCACTCATCAAGTGAAAGATTATCGCCGTTTTTAACTGTAGGCTCTTCAACCGCATAAACTTTAAGAGCCGTTAAAATCAATATTATTAATGTGAAAAATTTTATCAATCGCATATCAAAACTACAAAATTTCCCTTAAATTTTCGACCATTTTTTCCGCTGTTTGCAATCGGGTTTCCACTGGCCCGACAGCAAGAGTGTTTACATCTTTTTCAAAATCTTCCGGCAGAATTTTACAATTTTTCAAAGCAAACGGAACAAGTTTTTTTTCACCGGGATTCAGAACTTTATTCTTTGCAAAAATTATATCAAAATAACTTGCCAAAAACGCTGCTGTACGATGATTTACACTGACGTAATCATTTCTGTTGACTGCAGAATTAATCTGGTCATAATATGAAAACATGACATCCTTTAAAAACGAAAAATTCTTTTTTATTATATTTTGTGCAAGTTTGTCAGGATATGGAGTTTGGGTTAGTTTTTGAAGTTTTTGAAAATCGCCCCTCCTATCAAACAGTATTTCGGACTTATTTACGTTGTCAACAAAACAGGTTGTATAACCGAGTGACGAATTTCCTTCAAGCCAAACCCATTTTATATTTTGATAAATTCCGTCCAAAGAACGATACATTATATCAATCGGTTTTCCGGTTTCTCTCAAATAATAGACGTCGCCGGTTTCAAAGTAATGATTGTCAATTTCAGGATTATCAGAATACTTTAGAGCTATTTGACGGCGCTTTTCAACATCGGGTTCTTTTTTACAATATATATAAATATCGTAATCAGAACGATTATCGGAATTTTTAGCTGTAGATGAGCCGCCCAGAACAATTGCATCAACTTCTTCTAATTGTTTATAATCCTCGACCATCTTATTTAATATTTCATTATTTTTCATATTTAACCTCTCTAAAGAAATGTTTTCTGATTTTTTAAATGAATCTTTCATCCCGAATGTCTGAAATCCTGCATTTTTCTTCTCAACAGTTTTAAAAATTCCCCGAAATATGTTGTTATCAAAATTCCGAATACAAAATATAAATATGTTGACTTTAACGGAGCATAAAACCAGTAAATATCCGCATTGTTTTTTATGTCAAACGGAATACCTTTCAAATAAAGTGCAGAATATGTTATAAAATTAAAAACAAGAAGATGGTTTGCCATGATATGATAGGTATTTTGACCGATTTTATTGATAAAGTTCCAATTTTTCACATAGTCATAAAATACCTCGACCAGAAAAAGGCTTATCCAGATTCCGGTAAAACTTGTAATTATCGGGACAATCCAGTTGTCAAAATCGCCCCATACGAGTATATAGCTTAATCCTATTCCGTCAATCGGCGTGTAATCTGCATTTGTAAGCCATAAAAGCGATTGAAGGATAATTACAGCCCCGAAAATTTTCGGTGTAAAAATATTCATTTTGTTTTGAATATTATTTTGGTAATAATAGCCGGAATAAATAAACAAAAATGAAAATAAAGTTCTTAAGACGGGCAAAATATAAATATTTTTGGCATAAGGCTCCATTTGAATTGCCAGAAGTGCAAAGATAAAGAAAATTACAAAACGCCAAATTCCAAAAAGATTTATTTTGTTAAAAAATTTGTTTATCAAATAATAAACAATCAGACTTATAAAAAGCTGCGGAACGAACCACAAAGGAGAAATTAAATCCAGCTGATGACCCGTTATAAAGGGCATAAAAAGCTCATTTTTTAATGTTATCTGGAGCCCCCAGAACTTTCCGAGATAAGGTGCAATAAAGATAGTTATACCAAGATAAACAAATGCATATAAAAAATACGGAATCATCAAACTTTTTACACGGCGCCTAAAGTATTCCGCAAAGGAATATTTCTCATTAAACAGCATTCCCGCAATAAAAAAGAAGAGAACAATCTGAAATGAATACGGCGGAAACATCGGAATAATTGAAAATTCCAGATGCCCCGATACAACTGCAAGAATTGCTAATACTTTTAATAAATTGATTTTATTGTTAAAAACTTTTGTCATTACATACCCTTTAAAAAATTATATATTAAAAATGAATTTTCTTGACATAATATAAAGACATGTTATCATAAAAGTTAGGAGAACCTAACTAAATGAGAGTAAATTTTTATCCGCCGCTTGGACTTGTTAAAAACAATTTTTCTCAGCCAAATACATCATACACAGGCAGAACCAAACCTGATGAAACTAAACTTACGGAATTTGCAGACCTGCGCGTTTTTCATCACCATATTTATGAATACAAAAAAGGAATACGCAATCTTATTTTGACAACAGAAAAGTCCAAATACCGCGAATCCATAGAAAACCGTCTTAATAATGAAAACATAGATTACGTAATACATGAAATTCCAAACGGCAAAATAAATGTTTATTTTGGAGAAAAAGACTGTGTAAACGTAGTAAAAACATTTAACCCTAAATTGAATGAACTGACAGCGGAACAGGATTTTATCCTCGGAATTATGCTCGGATATGACCGCGTAAAACAATGCGAAAGATATTTGAAGATTAAAAATAACATTATTAAACTAAAATCAGCAAAACCTCTCGATTGCTAAAGCCTTTAAGAACTGATTTAAACCGTGCAAAGTTTAGCCATTTTTATGTTATAAACGCTACTTAATTCTCTTTAATGAAGAGAGGAAGTTGTTATGTTCAACATCACCATCAACTGTTGTCAAAAATACCTGACAATCCTTTTCATCCGCATTAATTTCCGGAAGCTGCGAAAGTTCGGCTGAATAATAATTGCTGTCATTGCGGCTGCTTAACGGCACACGGTTTGCAAGACTGTTTAAGGAAATATTACGCAAAACGCCGGCAAAACCTTTTTTAGCATTGCTCATCTTTGTATAGATTCTTAAAGTCGCGTCTCTTGTATCCAAATCAAAACGACCGACAATAAATGCGCTCAACTGATCAGCCTGTGATTTGATATTTATTCTTTCGACAACATTATCTTTCAAATGAAGTTCACCGTTAATTTTATCAAAGTTACCTTCCGGAATATTTACAAGATCTCCGAAAGTAGAAGGGCTAATCATTGCAAGCGGGTTGCGGAAAAGAGAAGCAAACTTCAGAATATACTCAACAAGCCCGATTTTTTGAATTGTTCCGTCAACAACCGCAAATTTAATTAGGCCATTCAATCTTAAGCTGTCATCAGTATTAAGCTCGATTAATCCGCTGGCTTTACCTGATATTTCACGCTTCAAGGCAAGAAGCGACGTTGCCATAATGTCGCTGTTAACATCTTTAATACCCAATCTTATGTAATAAAGATGTTTTTTCAAATCACACTCAATTTTTGTTGAGGAAGTTCCTTCCGCAATATCAAATTTATTTGAGTTCACCCGTAAAATACAATTTTCATCCAAAGTCATGTTTGCAAAAATATTGCCGAAGTTGATATCTTTGTATGAACCTTTTACAACATTTAAAATACACCTTTTTATAACCAGCAAACCCGGATTTAAGAGCGGTGCAGTTTCGTCATTATCAAGCTGTTCATCTGTTTTGGCGTCCAAATCTTCTGTAACAGCAAATTCAGCTTTGTTAACTTCTGTAGAGGCTGTTTGATTATTAAACGAATTCAAAATTCTTTCTATATCGATTTCATCAACTTTTAAATTTATATTGTTCACTATAATCGGAAAAATCAACTGATTTTTAATATTACCGGAGACTTCGTATGCCATTCTTCTGTAACGGCCTTTTGAACTCAAATTGATTGAAGATTCATCAGTCTTGAGAGAGGCTTCTTTTATAAATAATCTTTGTGCAGGGATTCGCATTCCCTTAATCTCCATATCACCTTGAATTTTCGGGACTTTACCCGTATTTACGTAATGGAGATTGCCTGCAATTGTTCCGCGTTTAAACACTTTCTGCTGAACAAACAAATTCAAAAACTCGCTCGGCAAAGGATTTGGAATATCAAATCCCATATCTTTTATAATGCCAGCCATAGTGACATTTCCGCTAACAGTCAAAATAGGTTTAACTTTGGAACCCTGCTGAAGAGTTTCTGCAATATAATAATTAATCGTTTCTATATTGATATTGTCGCCTTGAAAATGAATTACGGCTTTTGCAGCTCTGTCATATGATGTCGGGCTCAAAGAGAGACCGTCAACAAGAATATCGTCGCCCTTTGCAAGTTTAAATAAAACGGTCAAATCCATTTTGTCGCCCAGAGCATCAAAAATAATACGTGTTCCACCGCCCTTGCCGACTATTGAAAAAGGATAATTGACAACTTTTGAAAGATAATTTTCGGCAAATTCGTTTGTTGCAATCGTATCAACCGTAAAGTTTGTTTTTGCTGTTTTGAAGTAATCGTAAATTCCGCCGTAAACCTTAAGAGAATTAACTTTATCTTTGCCGTAATAGCCTTTAATATCTTCAAAAATTATATCTTTGTTGTTAATTTTTGCAATTCCGGAGTTAAGTTTAAACGGAAGGTTGTTAACGGGGACAAGAACACCTGAAAAACTGTTCAAAGTAACAGTACCGTCAATTTTTCTATCCTTCAAAACGACTTTGGAATCAAAACTGCCGGACAAATCTTTTAAAGAAGATAAAAGAGCGCTGCCGTTGCTTATAATAAGATTTGATTCAACAATATCTATAACGTCTTTTATATTAAAATTCTTTGTTGAAACTTCCAGATAATGATTTTTTTTGTTATCCGCATAGGCGTCAATGCTGACATGGGATTTGTTTATAAAAAATCCGAAACCTTTTACGAAAAGCGCATTATTTTCAATAAAAATTGTATTGCGGTCAGCACTGAAAATAGTTATTTTTTTATTATTCTTCTCAAATTCGGTAAAGACTTTAAAGTGAATATAATTTTTCACATCCTGATTATTTATTTCAAAATCTTTTCCGCGCAGTCTGATAAACGTATCCGGTTCAGCCTTGAATGCAAAAAAACATTCTTTCACAAACATCTTTGCGCTGAAGAAGTCAATATTCCAATCAAATTTCTGCGGTTGTTTTTGTTCTTCTTTTTGTCCTGAATCAGCGATTTCAAGAAGTTTGTTGACATCCGCAAAAATATAATCGGCACCGAGTTCATTAATTATTATATGTTTTTTTAAAAGTTCGGAAAAAGTAAGTTTAATCCCGAAATTTTGTAAATCAACAATTTTGTCGCTGTTTTTGGTTAAAGTAACTTTTCCGACTTTAAATCCCATGACAGGCTTTAAAGAAGTTTCCAAATATGGATTTTCAATATTCAAATCCAATCCCATTGTATTTTTAACCGTTTTTTCCACAAAATTCAGAGCCCTGGGGCTGGCTACAACACGCGGAAGAACTTCCAAATACAAAACGAACGGGACACTAACCAACAAAGCCCCCGCCGCAAGAGTTATTAATGTAACTTTAACCTTTTTACCAACTTTCATAATCTTCACCTGACAAAATTATAACATAAAAAAATTTTATGCTAGAATGTAATTATGAAAAAGGTAATTTTGTTATTTTTGTTATGTATTTTGCTTCAAAACGGCGCATTAGCCATTGAGGGACACGTTGCAAAAAATGCCATGTCTGATGTTGTTGTTTTCAGTGAAGATAACAAATTCGGACTTAAGGACAAAGACGGTAATATTATTACCGAACCTGATTACAACAAACTTATCAGGCTCGGTGAAACTTCCTGGATTGTACAAAAGAAAAATAAGTTCGGAATCATGGATTGCGACGGCAACTTTCTTATAAAACCAAAATTTCGGCATGCCGAAAGGGTTCTGGGCAAATACGTAAAACTTGGAAATGATAATGATTACGGAATTTACGATGAACACGGACAGGTTGTTGTCTCTCCGGAATACAGCCGTATAGATTTATTGTTTGGCGGTATGTTCTTAACGTACAAAAATTACAAATACGGAATTGTGGATTTTGAAGGTAAACAGTTGATTGATAACACCTGTGATGACATTTATATGCCGAAACCCAATCTTATGAGAATTCAATATAACGGCAAATGGTATGAAATCGAACAGGTAAGCTCAGAAACATTAACGCTTCCGGATGACGTCACTAAAATAAAAGAAAATGAAAATTTTAAAATCACTGAAATCATTAACAACCCGATTCCTGCAACGGGATATTCAGTTGTAACGGCAACAGATTATTTTATAAAACTTTTCTCATCAATTTCGCCTGCATATGAAGACACAATTGATGAATTAATGCTTTCAAAAGGTGCGGATACCATTAATATTTTTATGCGCGCAAGCTGGATACCCAAATTCCCAATAACATACATAAAAAAATATTATATTAATGTACGCACTCCGAATAACGGCCCGTTAGCAGATGTAAAACAGAATTTAAAAAATCAAATGAATGATGATAATCAGTAAGTTTCAAAGACCTTCTTTAGGCTAATTACACACCTCTAATTCGTTAATTATAATGTTTTTTATGTTAAAATAACTTTATACTAATTAGGGAGGAAGTCATGAAAAAAACTTTATTTTTAATTCTCAGTTTACTTTTGTTTTGCAGCTTTTCGTATGCATACACGGCAGACCCGGGTGTTATGAACGCAATTAAGGACAATCAAATTGTCGACTACAACCCTAAAACAAAAATGTGGTCAAGGAATTTAGGCTTAAAGGATTACGTTTTTACCAAACATATATCAGTCGGAACAGGCAGTTATTCAGAATATTTTCTCGGCGACAAACAATTCGACACAAATACTACATATGAATTTTTGTATAACGGCAAATTAATCGGATATAGCGGACATTTGTTGAAGTTTTTTGATTTAACTTTTGACGGCAACAATTTTAAAGCGGTGGAACTAACAAAAGATCAGGTTCAGACACTTTTTCCCGATGTAAAAATCATTATGGTTTCAGAGTTTGAAAATAATGAAATCACAATCGAATCTCCGATTTTCAGAAAAAGAGCTTATATGATTTTAAATGATACAGACAGAGATTTTTACAAATACCAATTTGAATATTACAAAACAGAAAACAGTTATTTTAAAGGAATTTTTGAAACAAGATTTCCGCGCGTTTTTGTATATTCTCACTTCAAAAGCAGAGACGAACTGTTTCCGATATTAAAAATCAATGTAAAACCGATATTTAAAGAAAACATTGAAGAAACTGATGAACAAACTGCCCCCGAAACTTCAGAGCCGGAAACATCAGAAACTGAAGCTAATTAAAAATTATCAAAGAAAAAATTTTTCATTAATAATTTTTGCAGCATTACCGATAAAATTTTCGCAGGGGCGTTCCTGATAATACTGTTCAGTTCTTTTAGAAGGTGTCGGAGAATCAGCACCGGGCGGAAGATTTAAAAGTTCACGGCAAATTATTGAACCATGTTTACTTTTGAATTTCTGAGCCAGCTCTTGAATTAATCGGTAATGTTTTTCTTTGGCTGCGTCATCATTATTTGAAGTATATCCCTGCTTCAGTCCTGCAATCATAAACATTGCACTGACAGCGCCGCACACTTCCCTTAATCTTCCCATGCCTCCGCCGAAAGATGAAGAGAGCTTTAATGCCGTTTCAAAATCAATACCCAGTTCGTCGCAAAATGCGCAAAATGTAGCCTGTGCGCAATTGTAACCGCTTTTAAACAATTCTCTTGCTTTTTGTTCCTTTACATCCATATCCAAATTTTAACACCAAAAAGATTAATAAAAAGAGCCCTGAAACAGAGCTCGTTGGAATTAAGAATAGCTGGAAGTATGAAAAAGATTTAATTATATTAAACCTTCATTCATTTCATAAAACAATTAGCCACATGAGCAATCTTTTTTATTTTGAATCTTTACCAAATCAATTTCTTGGATTATAATTAACATTATGGAAAGGCAACTGGTAAAAATTCAAAATTTAAACGTTGATACATACACATTTGATGAAGCGGTTAATCATACACAAAAAGGGCAGGTTGTTACAATAAATCCTGAAATGATTGATTACGCTTCAAAGCATTCTGAATTTGCAAACATTTTAAGAGAGGCGGAACTTGTAATTCCAGACGGTGTTGGCGTTCAATTGGGGCTGAAAATTCTGGGTCATAATGTCCGGCGCATTGCGGGAATAGAATTTGCGAAAAAAATGCTTGAAAAATCCGCGCAAGAGGGAAAAACCGTTGCCTTAATCGGCGCAAAGCCTCATGTAGTTGAAAAAGCAGTTGAAAATTTAAAGCGGGAAATTCCTGCAATAAATATAGTTTATTTCCATGACGGATATTTTAAAGATGACAATGAAATTTTAAATCAAATTCAAAACTGCAGACCCTATCTGATTTTAACGGCACTTGGCTCACCCAGACAGGAAGAATTTAACTATAAAGCCAAAAAACTTCTTCCGGAAAGCCTTTTTATCGGTGTTGGCGGAAGTTTTGACGTCTGGGCGGGAGAAGTTGAAAGAGCGCCCGAAATTTATCAGAAACTCTGGCTTGAATGGCTTTATCGCACCGTAAAAGAGCCCAAAAGGTTTAAAAGAATTTTTCCGACGCTTCCAATGTTCGTCTTAAAAGTTTTAAAAGAGAAAATAACAGGAGTTTAATATGCTTAGTGAAATCGACGTTGCAAAACTAAAACAACTTGCAAAAGAAAACAGACAAAATATTATCAAAATGGTTCATAATGCGGCATCCGGCCATATTGGCGGATCATTATCTTCAGTTGAAATCTTAACAGTTCTGTTTCACAAATGTATGAAAAATGTACCGCAATGGCACCGTGACAAAGATTTTGCCAACCGCGACCGTTTCATTCTTTCAAAAGGGCATGTTTCACCTGCATATTACTCTGTTCTTTCGCAAATAGGCTATTTTGACAAAGAAGAACTTATGACATTCAGAAAATTCGGAAGCCGTCTTCAAGGACATCCGATGCCTGTTTGTCCGGGGGTTGAAGTTGCTACAGGCTCACTCGGACAGGGTTTATCAATTGCCTGCGGAGTTGCAATTGCCCTGAAACTTGACAAAAATCCCGCAAATGTCTTTGTGCTTATGGGAGATGGCGAACTTCAAGAGGGAAATGTCTGGGAAGGGTTTATGAATGCAGCGCATCACAAACTTGATAACATAGTTGCAATTATTGACAGAAACAGACTACAAATTGACGGCTGCACGGAAAACATCAAATCTCTTGATCCGCTTGATGATAAAATCAGGGCATTTAACTGGGATGTTATTGAAATCGACGGACATGACATAAATGCGATTTATGAATCAATAGAAAAAGCCAAAAAGAACCCGCGCCCAACTGCTATCATTGCAAACACAATAAAAGGCAAAGGTGTAAGTTTTATGGAAAACAACGCCGGCTGGCACGGAAAAGCAACAAATGAAGAAGAATTTAAAAAAGCAATGTCAGAACTGGAATAAAAAGGCTTAAATATGATTTATGACAAAATTGAGAATATAGATTTATACAACCTTGACAGCGATGCTGTTAATTTTATAAAGAATCTTAAATCCGATATTGAATGCAAAAAACACATTCTGAACGATAATGTTTACGCTAACGTCGAGGAATACAACACAAAAGAGAGCGGATTTTTTGAGGCTCACAAAAATTATATTGATATTCAACTGCTTTTATCAGGCGAAGAGCGTCTGGAATACACAAATCTTGAGGGATTAAACGTTCAAACGCAATATGATGAAAGCCGCGACATTGAGTTTTATTTTGACGGAAAAAATCCTGTAATTCCGCTGATTTTAAAACCTGATTTTTTTGCGGTTCTTTTTCCGCAAGACGCACACAAACCCCAGTTGACATACCAAACAGAACAAAAGGTTAAAAAGGTCGTAGTTAAAATAAAATGCGGGCAGAAATAAATATTTTAATACTTTCGTAACATTTTATTAACAAGGTTTTACCGCTTTAATATTTTTTTATAAAATAAAGTTATGAAAGTAGCAAATATTTTTACCCCTGTAAAATTCGGTCAAAATTCTTCACGCGAAGTTTTGCGCCACAAATATTTGAATCCTAAAACACATGAAGTTGAGGCCGTTTTAACAGTTGACAAAAAAACAGGTGATTTCATCAGCTATGATACTTTCACCCCGCAAAACCCGTATATAGATAAAGACCAACCAAAACGCCCGGAAAAAAAAGAAGTAAAGCCACATCCAAAACATAAACCGGGGGACGAATTTGTTGCAACTTATCTTAAACCTGACCATAAACATATTGATATGCAAGTCAAATTCAGATGGATTTCTGATACTGAATATAAAGTTGTAGAAGTTAAAAAATTTGAATAATATATATATTTACATTTAATTTTCACGTTCTAAAATAATCGTGGAGATAAGAAATGCTTACCCCGTTTCAAAACAGATTTAAAAATTTGTGCCTTAAATTAGGCAAAAATAACAATGCTCTTTACGGAGCATTAACAATTGCTGCCTCAAAAGGGATTTTACGGCCGACATTCACCATGATGGATAAAAAGCAGGAAAGAAAATCACGCACCTATACTGCTTTTCGTGAAGGATTTACCGGAGTTGTGGCCTTTGCGTCATATCTTGTAACTAATGCAGGCGTCAACAAACTTGCAAAACATATCGCAAAAGAAACAAACAAATTGGATAAACTTCCACAAATGACTTCCACACTTTCATTAATCAGCGTAAGTTTAACCGCACTGTTTGTAATTCCGTGGATATGCAATTTTGCAACCAAACCGCTTCTTGACAAAATTCAGGGCAACAAAAACACAAAACCATTAACACCGCAGCCCAAAATTCATAAATCAAACGATATCCCATTCCGGAGCCTGTATTACGGACGGGTTTACAACAATTTTAATACCGGATTAAAAATCGGAGGCGGTTTATGATAGACAAAATCGCAAACATTCTGACAAATCCGAATTTTGCAAACTTTGCAATGAATACAAAATATACAGTTACAACAGAGTCTATTTTTAAGGCAACCGGCAGACCTGCCGCAATAATGCTGGATAAAAACGTTGATTTGGACACAAGAAAATATGCTGCCACAAAGGAAGGACTTTATCAGCTTTTGTGTTTGGGAATTTATCTGACAATGATTCCGCTGGTGTTTAAAAAATACGGCTTTAAAATTGCACAAAAAATTCTTAAAAATGACAGCGATTTGCCGAACTTTAAAGATGCAAACGAATATTTGGCTTATGCAAAACTTGCCTCACGCAAAAAAGCCGACAGGAATGATGCCAAAACTCTTGCAAAAATTTCAGATAATTTAAAAATTAACGATTCGGATAAATTCACACTTAAAGAGCACCTGCTAAATGACGAAAAACCTCCTGAATTTCCTGTTGCAAAGGGCGCTCTTGAATTAAGCAATCTTGTCGGAACAGTCATAGGACTTGCATGGATTGCATCAGAATTGAGCAATCATATACTTCATCCGCTTATGAGAATGCTCGGGTTTGAAAAGAAACCGGAAAAACAATCAGGCATTAACATCAATTCATAATTTTTATTTTTCTCTTGACTGAGTGCTACTCTCAAGTTTTAAAATATTAATATGTTTGATATCATGTTTTAAGAAAGGAGAGAAATTAAGAATATGATTTTGGATAAAATTAATACCCCCGAAGATTTGAAAAAAATTTCGATTGATGAGATGAATACATTAGCTGATGAAATGCGGCAGTTAATAATCAAAAAAGTAAACACAACAGGCGGTCATATGGGGCCGAATCTCGGTATTGTAGAAACGACGATTGCGCTTCATTATGTATTCAATTCGCCCGAAGATAAAATAGTTTTTGATGTGTCTCACCAGTGTTATCCCCACAAAATTTTAACGGGACGTAAAGACGGTTTTACCAATCCTGAAAACTATTTTAAATACACAGGATATACAGCACCGGAAGAAAGTGCGCATGATATTTTTAAAGTCGGACACACATCAACATCCGTAAGCCTTGCGACCGGACTTGCAAAATCAAGAGATTTGAGAGGCGGGAAAGAAAACGTAATCGCTCTGATAGGCGACGGTTCTTTAAGCGGCGGCGAAGCCTTTGAAGGTTTGGACAATGCAGCGGATTTAGACAGCAATATTATAATTGTTGTTAACGATAATGACATGTCAATTGCGGAAAATCACGGCGGAATTTACAGAAATCTGAAACTTCTGAGAGAAACAAAAGGTCAGGCTGAAGTTAACTTCTTTAAATCCATCGGATTTGACTATTACTATGTAGATGACGGAAATAATGTACAAGACCTGATTGAAACCTTCCAAAAAGTTAAAGATATCAATCATCCTGTAGTTGTCCATGTAAAAACTATAAAAGGAAAAGGATTGCCGCAGGCTGAGATTAATAAAGAAGCATTTCACTGGATAAGTGCCGGAGCACTTGATGAAAAACCGCAAACCGCACAGTCAATTGAAACATATAACTCAATTACAACAGAATATCTTTATAACAAAGCTAAAGAAGATAAGTCTTTTATTTTAATCAATCCTGCAACACCTGGCGCACTGGGATTTACGCCCGAATTCCGCGCAAAACTCGGTAAACAATATATGGATGTCGGAATTGCGGAAGAACATGCGGTTGCCTGTTCATCAGCCCTTGCAAAAAGCGGTTCCAAACCTGTTCTTGCGGTTATGAGTTCTTTTGTTCAGAGAACTTACGACCAGTTGTCTCAGGATCTGGCACTTAACAAATCACCTCTCACAATGCTTGTTTTCTGGGGCGGAATCTCAAGTGCGGACGCAACACATCTTTGCACATTTGATATCCCTCTAATCAGCAATATCCCGAATATTGTCTATCTTGCCCCGACCTGTAAAGAAGAGTATTTAAAAATGCTTTCCTGGTCAATTGAGCAAACTGATTATCCTGTGGCAATAAGAGTTCCGGCAGATGGATTAATTTCAACCGGAATCGAAGATACAACGGATTACTCTCAACTCAACAAATTCAAAATTGAAGAAAACGGAAGCGAAGTTGCAATAATTGCTCTCGGCTCATTCTTTAAACTCGGACAAACTGTGAAAGAGGAACTGGCAGCCAAAATGAATATTGATGCAACATTAATCAATCCCAAATTCATAACAGGAATTGATAAAGAACTTCTTGAAAACTTAAAACAAAATCACAAACTTGTTATAACACTTGAAAACGGAATGCTTAACGGCGGATTCGGTGAAAAAATCACAAGATTCTACGGCAATTCGGATATGAAAGTTTTGAATTTCGGAAGCAAAAAAGAATTTACAGACCGTACGCCGATTGATGAACTTTACAGAAGATACCATCTGACTCCGGAACTTATTCTGGATGATATTAAAAATTGTTTATAAATTTTGACGGATTAAAAAATAAAACAGTCGCGGCGCGTTTAAAAAACGCGCCGCGACTGTGTCTAAACTGCTTATGCCATAACTTTTTCAACTGATTCATCCAGATAACTTTCTACGCATTCTAATATAACCCCTGCGTATTCTTCATGCTTTCCGTAAAAAATATGCGAAGCATCCGGAACAACAATTACTCTGTTTTGTTCAGGATTTTTGCAATGAGAATTTATTTTCTGCATAAATAACTCCGGATTGCCGCCTGCCATACTGTCTTTTCCGCCGATAACGAAGGCTCCGTTAATTTTTATTGATGCAAGAGAATCCGTTTCTCCGTCATTACTGATTACAGGACAGTTTTTCAGATTATAAGCATTATAAAAACTTAAAACAGTCTCGGCCGCCATCGGTGAAAAACCGCCGAAAACATAAGGCAGAATATCTTTTCCGCGGCCTTCACTCACAAATTTTTGCGCCACCTTAAGACACTTATCAATATTCGGCATTACAGTCCACCAGTAACTCAAATCAACCGGTGCCGACACGATAAAATAATCAACCAGATTATCTTTTGTATTGCCCAAATAATTAATAATTTTATTGGAACCCAAAGAGTGTCCGGCCAGAATAATTTTCTTGAATCCTAACTCTTTTGCGTATTTCACATACGATTCAACGTCTTCATAAACAGCCCCGAAGTCGTCAAATACAACGCCTGTATATAACTGCTTCTTATTTTTCAAATCCGAATAGGCAATCATTGAAAACGCATCCATTGCATGACCTGCAATATATGCTATTTTATTTGCAGATAAAAGTTCTCCCGTTGCCGGCAGCAAATCATTCTGAAAAACATTGCTGCAAATTCCGCTCATCATAATGACAACCGCATCCATAGTATTATCGCCCCACATTGCACCTTTCAATTCCAATCCGCGGGGTGTTTCAACTCTTATTATTTCCATTATTTTCTCCTTTTGATTTCGATATAATTTTACACATTTATATTAATTTCAACACCGATAAAATAGCAAATACTTATATTAAATAACTAAAAATACTTGACAGGCATAATCAAACTGAATATTATTTGTAAAAAGGAGAAACTATGGAACTGAGAGTTTTAAAATATTTTCTTGCAGTCGCACGAGAAGGCAGCATAACAGCAGCGGCCAATTCCCTGCATTTAACCCAACCGACACTTTCAAGACAGCTTCAGGAACTGGAAAAAGAACTCGGTCAAAAACTTTTAATCCGCAGCAAATATAAAACAGGCCTGACCCCTGAGGGAATGATTCTAAGAAAAAGAGCAACGGAAATTGTTGAACTTGTGGAAAAAACAGAGTCAGAATTCAATTCTCTTAATGAAACCATCGGCGGAGATATTTACATAGGCTGCGGAGAAACCGATTCTATGAAATATATCGCGCAAATAATGAAAGATTTGCAAGACGAATATTCAGATATAAAATTCCATATCTACAGCGGCAATGCAGAAGATGTAACCGAAAAATTAGATAAAGGACTTCTGGATTTCGGTGTTCTGATTCAACCGATTGATTTGTCAAAATATGATTACATAACAATGCCCGAAAAAGATGTCTGGGGCGTCATTATGAGAAAAGACAGCCCGCTTGCAGAAAAAAAAGAAATTACCCTGCCCGATTTAATAGACAAACCAATTATTGCGTCAAGACAGATGTCAAAAAAATATTCAGCAGACAGCGGATTTTTAGACTGGTTCGGGAAAGAATTTGATAATTTGAATATCGTTGCAACATACAATCTGGTTTATAATGCGGCAATTATGGTTCAAGCAGGAATGGGGGTTGCTATTACTCTTGACAAATTGATAAACCCGACAAATCATCCGAATATTTGTTTCAGGCCGCTGCGACCAAAACTTGAATCAGGGCTTGATATTGTCTGGAAAAGATACCAGATGTTTTCGCCTGCTGCAAAAATATTTCTTAACAGACTGCATGCAAAATTGGAAAATGGTTGATTTTAAAAGAAGAGTTTTTATTTATTATTGACTAAAAGTCATTGACTTTTAGTCAATAATGTTTTATAATATTTAAAGGGGAAGTTCATGAATAAAAGACAGCAATCAGCAATCGAAACTAAACGAAAAATTATCTCTGCAGGCCTGGAACTCCTTAAAGAAAAAGGATTTGATGCCATTAATGTTGAAGATATTACCCGCAGGGCAGGAGTCGCAAAAGGCTCATTTTATACCTATTTCAAAAGAAAAGAAGATATTGTCCTTGACATCAGCCGTGTTCCATTTCTGGAAATAGCTGATGAACTTAAACAGATGGAAGGAGCTTCTATCATTATAAAGTTAAGACACTATTTTCACCGCTTTATGGAATGTGTGGAATCCTGCGGAATTCATGTTTGCCGCCAGTGGACACGGGATGTTCTTGACCCCAATAATGTTCCGGATAACAAAGACGGACAAAAATGGAAATACGATTTTGAAATGTTGAAAGGGATTTTAACAGAAGCCGTACAAAATGGCGAATTAAAACCTGATATGCCGATTGAACTTTTAACTCATCTTATTATCAGTGAACTTTACGGAATGATGACCTGCTGGTGCATGTCTGACGGAAAATTTGAACCGCTTGATTGGACTGACAAATTTTGTGAACTTCAGACTGAAGCCATTTTAAAACCTTATATTTTGAACAGCAAATAGAAAGGAGAAAAAGTTATGAAGTACAGAAAATTAAGAGATATTGAAGTTTCTGCAGTCGGAATGGGCTGTATGGGATTCAGCCACGGCTACGGTGCTCTGCCACCGGAAGAAGAATCAATAAGATTAATGCATAAAGCATTTGATCTTGGTTGTACACTTTTTGATACAGCAGAAGCCTACGGACCTTACGTAAATGAAGAATTGGTCGGCAAAGCAGTTAAACCTTTCAGAGACAAAATAATTCTTACAACAAAATTCGTGCCTGTTTTTCAACCTGGGCAGGAAATTCCGGAAGGAAAATTAAGTAAAAAGGGCGTTACAAACGCACTGAATGACTCTTTAAAACGTCTGCAAACCGATTACATTGACATTTATTACGAGCACAGAGTTCCGCTTGACAGCAATGTTGAAGAAGTTGCCGGATGGATGGGCGAGTTTATAAAAGAGGGTAAAATTCGAGCCTGGGGGCAATCACAATCAACAGCAGAGCAAATTCGAAAAGCACACGCAGTAACTCCGTTAACCGCAATCCAGAGTGAATATTCAATGATGGAGAGAATGTTTGAAAAGGATGTTATACCGCTCTGTGCTGAGCTGAACATCGGTTTTGTAGCATTTTCACCTATGGCAAGCGGATTTTTGAGCGGTAAATACAATAAAAACACCGAATACAAAGGTGATGATGTAAGAAGAGTTATTACAAGATTCAATCCGGAAAATGTCGAAAAGAATCAGCCGCTTTTGGATTTGCTGCACACTGTTGCCGATAAAAAAGGAATAACTCCCGCACAAATTTCACTTGCCTGGATGCTTCACAAATATCCGCACGTTGTACCGATTCCGGGAATGCGAAAAGACGAACGTGTTATAGAAAACCTTGGCGCTGCCGATATTGAGCTTACCGATGAAGAATTTAATAACATTGAAAATGAATTAAACAAAATTACAATTTACGGAAACAGAACAGATGAAGATATTCATAAACTCGGCTCCGTAAAAGCCAGAGAATTTAAGGATTAATAAACCGAACCGCCTCCTCAAAAACGGAGGCGGTTTTTTATATTTTTCTAATTGCTTAAAATATTCTGTCCGAATATGACGTGATTCTTTCATACAATTTTGCTATGAAAGAATTTTGCATAATTTAAATTAATTTAAAAAATCACAAAATCTAACACGCCCGATATTGACGTAAATAAAAAATAAAATAAAATTAACCAGATTGGAAAGGATTTACAAAAATGAACAGAATCAACAAGCAATGGACGAAAAATTGGAAGTTTAGACAAAGAAAATATAATGGACAAACCGGAATGACTAATTTTGAAAAAATTATGCTTTGCAGGTATGTTATCAGTTTTTTGGATTTTATGGACTTAAACAGATATTATTTTGATGATTTTTATGAAACATTAATTTATGTTTTAGGATTAAAAACAAACAAATGCCCCAAATTGAATATTGAACAGAAAAAGAATTTTTCTCAAACTCAGGATTTTAAAAAAGAATTGAAACTGGTTCTTGCAAAGAGACTTTCGGAAATCAAACACACAAAATCTTCTCTTGAAAACAAAATCTTGTTATTAAAAAACTTTTTCGGACTTGACCAGACAGAACACGAGTATCTGTTATATTACATTTTGAAATTAGTTAATCCTATGATTGATGACTTAAATGAATATTTTGCCTCCGAGTTAAAAGAATTTGATACTCTGGGGATTCAAGTGCTGAAACTTAAAAGCTGGGTAATTTCACAAGTCCGTTATCAATTGATGAATAAAGGTATTTTTCAAAAAGATTACTCACATTGTCAAGAGCTTTATCTTACCCCCCAAATACAAGAAATTTTTCAAAACCACAAAATCAAAAGCAACACGCAGATTAAAAACATTCTGCTCGGAAAAAATCAGAAATCAGAACTCAATTGGAATGATTTTGAATATTTAGCATCAGAAAGAGACCGTGTTTTGAATATTTTGAATGCTGCCGTACAAAATCACACAAAAGGCGTAAATATACTTCTTTACGGGACAGTAGGAACAGGGAAAACCCAATTTGCAAAACTTATTGCAAACAAAGCCAAAGTTGATATGTACGCCGTAGGTTCCGAATTTGAAGATGTAGAGGCCACCAGACAAGAAAGATTGGGCGATCTTGCCACAAAACAAACTGTTCTTAACAAAATAGACAACTCATGCATACTTTTTGATGAAGCAGAGGATGTTATGAACAGAGGTTTTGGCAACCTTGGAAGTGCCTCCAAGTCTTATTTAAATACTTTGCTGGAAGAAAGTTCCGTACCTGTATTCTGGACAACGAATAATATTTATAATGTTGATCCCGCATTTTTGCGCAGAATGACATACACAGTGGAATTTAAAAAATTGCCGGATGATATACGCTTGAATATATGGAAACGTGTTATTAGAAAACATAAATTCAAAGTAGATTACAGCAAACTTAAAGAATTGAATAAGAATTATGAAATACCGCCGTCTCTGATTGTAAATGCCGTGCAAACAACAAAATTAATCGACGGAAATCAGGATGATTTTGAAATTTTTGTGGAAAATGTTGCACAAGTCGTAACTAAAAAGAAAAACGTTAAAAAGAAGAAAGGGGTTGAAATGACAGAATATAATGACAATTTAATTAATACGGATATTGATATAAAGGATTTAACATCAAGAATAAAAACAAGCGGCAGATTAAATTTTTCACTCTGTCTTTACGGCGAGCCGGGAACCGGCAAAAGTTTATACGCAAGATATCTTGCAAAAGAACTTGGAATTGAAGTCATTCTAAAACGGGCAAGTGATTTAATTTCCAAATATGTCGGCGAAACAGAAGAAAATATTGCCAACGCATTTGCAGAAGCAAAATCGAAGGAAGCAATGCTGATTTTTGATGAAGCCGATACATTTTTACAAAACCGTCAAAACGCTGTCAGAAGCTGGGAAGTTTCGCAGGTTAATGAAATGCTCACCTGGATGGAATCGCATGAATATCCTTTTGTTTGTACGACGAACCTGCTTGATACACTTGATGAAGCGAGTTTAAGACGATTCACATTTAAAATCAAATTCGACTTTATGACAAAAGAACAGGTTAATAAAGCAATTGAACACTTCTTCGGAATAAAAAATGCCGACGTTAATATAAAAGGATTAACAGCGGGAGATTTTGCAACAGTTAAGAAAAAGGCGGACTTTCTCGGGATTAAAAGTTTGGACGAACTATCCCGAATGCTGCAACAGGAAGTTAAAGTGAAAAAATCAAACGAATTAAAAACCACCGTTGGGTTTTAAAAATTTAAACACCCGTAAAAACAGAACATCTCTGACTATATGTTCAGGGATGTTTGTGTTCTGATAACTTCAAATTAACATATTCCTGCCACAGGTCTGAACCTTTAAAATTTGAAAGGCTTTTATACTTTTCACGTCTTTTTGCATCAGCACAGGGAGACGGATGAATAAGCTCTATATGTTCTATTTTTTTATAACCAGAATTTTTATCGCAAAGGTTATTAAAAACTTTTGCGGCAACATTACCCAGCAAAACAACAACTTTACCCTTGCTATCAAACAAATCGAGAAAATCCTTCAAATATTCAACGCCAAACTCTAATTCATCTTTAAGGGGATGCCGGTTTGTTTTATCTGATTTACAGGGATGATAGGGAAAGGCATTCCATGCAACGAACTTATTCTTGAATTGTTCTGTCTCATAAATTCTTCTTGCGGAAGTTTCTTTTGGTTTATCAGGGGCGGATTTAAGAGCAAGCATCTTAGAAAATGTATAAATATCACAAAAGGGCACCCCGCATTCAAAACACCCTTTACGCCCCGGAGCCTCGCCAATCAAAATATATCTGGCATCTTTATATTCTGTCAAAAACTTTTTCAGATTATCGCATTTACTTTCATTTTCCCAGGGGTTTTGATACTTTCTTTTGCTTGTTTTAAGCCCCTTCGGCTTTTTCAAATTTTCAATAAAATCATTTAATCTTTTTTCAAAATCGTCCGACATTTTTAATTTCTCCAAAATTTTATTATCTTAATATCTTAAGCCCGAAAGCACTTTTTTAATTCATCCAAATAAATTATTAAAATCAAAACTCATATAAATACATGACCAAATTTGACGGGCACCCGTTATATAATTACTCAAAAAGGTAACGGCAAATGGAAGATAGACCAAGATATTCAAGAGTTTCCGATATAATTGATTTGATAATTTTTATGTTATCAAAATTGAACGGAGTTTCGCTAAATGACATTCAGGAACGATTCAACGTTTCGCGAAGAACGGCAGAACGCATGCGGGACAGTATTCTTGCAATTTTTCATCAGGTTGATGAAATTAAAACAACAGATCGCTGCAAACGCTGGGGATTTACAAATTTTTCATTAAATGAACTCGTATGGTTTTCCAATGAAAACATTGCGTATTTAGAAAATCTTAAAAACATTTCAGATGATTTGTCCAAAAAGGAATTAGAAGACATTCTGACAAAAATTAAAGCATTGCGATACAAAACGCCACATCTGGACGAAAATCAAATAGAACTAATTCTTCAATCAGAAGGTTATGCCATACGTCAGACTCAGAATTATAAAGTTGACCTGAATACGGTATCAATAATTCGTCAGGGAATAAAAGAAAATCTTAAAATTAAAGCGGAATACAACGGAAAAGAAAAGATTTTATCACCTTTAGGACTTATTTACGGAGAAAAAATTCACCTTATAGCGCGGGAAGAAGATAAAGGACAGGGAGAATACAATTATATTCTTCATAAACTTAAAAAAACTGAATTAACAGAGGAAAAATTTGACCCGAAAGGTTTTAATTTAAAAGAATTTTCAAAAAAATCTTTTGGCGTGTATTTTGGCGAAATATACGACGTAAAATTAAAATTTAAACAAGAAGCCGCGGAAGATGTCTTGAATTACAATTTTCATCCGACACAAAAAATTAAACAGCAGGCGGACGGCAGTGTTGTTGTAACATTTAAAGCAAGCGGAGAAAAACATATAATGTGGAATCTTTTCAAATGGGGGAGTTCCGTGGAAATTCTTGCACCTGCTGATTTAAAAAATAAGTACAAAGAATATTTGGAAGAAGTAATGAAAGCTGTTTAATAATGGAAACAATAACAAAAGAAAATTTAATTACATGGATAAAAGAAATATCCGCTCAATCGAATCATTTTGATTGTGAATATGATTTCCAATTCAATCTTGCATTAAAAATAAAAGAAAAATTAGAATCAGACTCAAAATCAAAATTAAATAATAATCAAATAGGTTTCGAGAAAAAAATATATGATGATAAAGGATGCAGGTGCGATCTGGTAATTTTTCCGCAGAATAAATCAGACAGGATTCTTCTTGAATTAAAATATGTATGCGCATCAACTGAGCATCAGTCAAAAAAAAGCACCATTAATGCCCGCGAATCATTTGTAAAAGACTACGAACGGATAAAACAGCTTATTAAAGACAAAAAAGCAAAATCAGGCTTTGTTATATTTTTAACAAATAAAACAGCCGTATACAAAAATGCCGCAAAATGGAAAAAATCTGAAAATGATTATATAAAAATTTTTCACGGGAAATTGGCAACAAAAGAAAACTGGGAAAACTGTCCGTTTGCGGATAAAAAAGATACAAAACTGCTTGTTCTTGAGGTAGATAATGAAAACAAAAAATAAAATAACACCGAACGCAAAACAACTGGAATGCATAAACAATATTAACGGCAAATATCTTGTTCTGGCAGGCCCCGGAACAGGAAAAACTTTCACAATGATTCAGCGTATTAAATCCATGATAGAAAAAGGAATTGAGCCTGAAAAGATTTTATGTTTGACGTTTTCCGATGCTGCAACAAATGAGGTGAAGACCCGTCTTGAAAAAGAACTGCAAAAAAACGATATCGGCGTAAATGTTTATACTTATCACGGTTTTTGCAACGAAATTATTGAAGAAAATACAACGGAATTTGAACTTGCCGAAAATATCAGAGTAATTCCGGATGCAATCGCAGTTTCTCTTTTAAAAGAATGTATTGATGAAATCGATTCTCGCATTTACAGAACCAAACGCAACGATCCGTATTATTTTTTAAGCGAGATAAGAAAAGGCATTGAAGCCATAAAAAAATACAGACTTACAAAAGAAAGTTTCTTTAATAACATTGACACAAATCCCGATTGGAGACCGCAGCTTGAGGCTTTCCGCAGGGAGTTAGAAGAAAAAACTGAAAAAGGGCAAAAAATTCCGAAAAAAATTCCGCAGGGGATTGAAAGGCTTAAAAAACAAATTGCAAAAGCAGAAGAACTATGGAAATTTTACGAACTGTACCAATCAAAAATGGAAGAACTTCATTATTTTGACTTCAATGACATGATTAATCTTGTCTTAAATAAGTTTGAAGAAGATCCTGCTTTTTTGTCACAAATTGCCAACAAATACGAGTATATTCTTGTTGATGAGTATCAGGATACAAATAAAAAACAGAATGAAATTGTTTTTTACCTGACAAAAGCACTGGAAAGCGAAAATGTTTTTGTAGTCGGTGATGATGACCAAATAATTTACACATTTCAAGGGGCGCGTCTTGACACTGTAGAAAAATTTTTGGAAGAATTTCCTGATACAAAAGTCATCTGTCTTACGGAAAACATGCGCTCTACCCAGAGTATTTTGAATACGGCAAAAAAAATCGCGGAACAGGATACACGGAGATTAGAAAATAATCCTAAATTCAAAAAGTATAACATCAATAAAAATCTTATTGCCAAAAATGAAAAAATCATTTCAAAGGACAAAAAAGTCCGTCTTTACAGATATGCCGAAATTCTTCAGGAATATCAGGAAATAGTTGATGAAATTGAAAAATTAATAAATTCACCCGAATGTCCGACGGATGAAAACGGAGAGAAAAAATTATCTGAAATAGCTGTTTTAACAAGAAATAATGAAGAACTTTCAACATTTGCCGAAATGCTTAAAGAAAAAAATATTCCGTCGGAATTGAAAGAAGGAAGAAGTATTTTTGAGATAAAAGCCTCTACTGTTTTGTATTACTACATGAAAATGCTTATCAATCCCGAACTTTATTCAGATAAATTTTTCAAAATTATTTTATCGCGCCCGTTCAACTTTAATCCGAAAGATTTTGAGATTTTATATGAGAAAAAATCCCGCTATAAATCTCTTATTGAAATGATAAATTCAGTTCCGCGCGACGAATTTATTGAACCTGATAAAATCGAAAACTTTATCAGTACCCTGAAACATTTACAAACCTACAAAACAAACGAAACTTTAAAAAATGTTGTTCTTGAAATCGGTTGTAAAACAGGAATTTTTTATTACTATATAAATTCCGAAATCAACAGAACAGAAAACGTCGCAGGATTGAAAAAAATAATTGATGAAGCTGTAGATTTTTCAAACATACATAAAAAAATCAGCCTTGAAGAGTTTGTTGAATATTTAGACATGTGCTTGACGGATAATATTGCAATAAAAACCAATAAAGCACCGGTTACGCTCAATGCAGTTCAGTTAACAACATACCATTCATCAAAAGGACGAGAATTTGAATATGTTTATATGCCGACTTTAAAAAATACAGACTGGGAAAGCAGACGCAAGACAGTAAAACCGATAATTCCGCTTGATATTTCGGAATACAAAACCGATGCGGAATTAAAAGATTTGAAAACATCTGATGCAATAAAATTGATGTATGTCGGAATGACGCGTGCAAAACATACCTTACGAATGTCTTATCCGAAATTTATAGAAAAGAATCCTGTAACTCCAACAAGTTTTATAACAAATATTGAAGATATTTGCGAAACAGAATCCGAGCCGTTCACATTTGATGTGGAATCCTATTGGAATGAACAGACAAAGGCTTTGTTAAAAAGAGATTATGATTACAAAAAAGATTTCTGCACACTTGTTGACACAAAACTTGCGGGAAAATCTTTTTCTCCGAGTGCAATAAATACTTACCTCAAATGTCCTCGACAATATTTATATAGTTATATTTTAGATCTGCAGGCAAAAGACGGAAATCCCGATGCAATGAACTATGGAAAAGCAGTGCACTCCGCATGCGAATTTGCAATAAAATTTGCAAAAGACAAGAGAAAATATCCCGAAAAAGAAGATTTTTTGAATGTTTTCAGACAGGAACTGGACAAACTGCCTATGTCAAACTTTCAACAGAGAAAAATTCATGAAGACCGCGGGATTGCAAAACTTTCCGATTACTACATTCAACTTTGCAATACACCGGTTTCAATGCTTTTTGAAGCCGAATATCCGTTAAAATTTGACATGGATGATAACGGAACAAAATTCTATGGAATAGTTGACCGAATTGATAAAAATGAAGACGGAACATTTACCATTTACGATTACAAAACAGGTGGAGCCAAAAATCAAAAAGTTATCTGTCCTAAAGGGGAACATGAAGATTATTACAATCAAATAGGGCTTTATAAATATTATTTTGAAAAAGCAACAGGTAAAAAAGTAAGAGAAACGACTTTTATTTTTCCCGAAGAATTTGAAAACAATCTTACGGTCGATTTTACGGAGGATGACTGCATTGATATTGAAAACAAATTTAAACAAGCAATTTCAGACATAAAATCTTATAAATTTGAACCTTCATATAAAGACAATGCCTGCAGATGGTGTCAATTCAAAGATTTTTGCCGGCTTGATTCTTTATAATACTTTCCAAAACAATTATCCTCTAATAAAAATTGTTTAATTTAGAGAAATCAACACCACCGCTCCTGGCGCATTAAAATATTAAAATATATGCGAAAGGACAAAATTATGAAAAATAAAAATTTAAAAATTAAAGTTTTTGGAATTGGCGGCGGCGGACAAAACAGTGTTGATTATTTATATTTGAAAAATAAAAGTAAAAACATTGATTTTGTTGTTATTAATTCAGATGAAGCAGTTTTAAAACAGGCTAAAACACGCAATAAGTATATTTTAAGCGGAGAATATTGTAGTGATAAAGGCGAGTCATTAGGCTGCGGCGGAGATCCCGAAACAGGGAAAAACTATGCTCTTAAACATATAAATATAATTCGAGAAATCGCCGGCACGCCGGATGTTGTGTTTTTGATTGCAAGTTTTGGCGGCGGATGCGGAACAGGAGCAGCTCCTGTAATTGCTGAAATGCTTAAAGAACAGGGGATTAAAACAATCGCAATCGTTACCAAACCCTTTTGTTTTGAAGGGGAAAAAAGGATGAAACAGACTTGTGAAGGTATTGAAAAAATAAAACAATACGTTGAAAAATACTATGTTGTTGATAGCCAGAGCCTGCTTGAAATTTTTCCGCCAATGACAACACTTGCTGAAAGCTGGCACTATGTAAACAGAAAAGTTGCAGAAGAATTCTACAGAGCAATTAATAATCTTTAATTAATGTTTCCAAACTTGAAACTAATATTAAACAGAGTTTTATATTAACTGATTCTCAGTTTGCGGACTAAAAAACGGAGTAACAGGGATTTGAACCCTGGATGCAGGTTAGACCCACATAACACCTTAGCAGGGTGCCGCCTTCAGCCACTCGGCCATTACTCCGTATTTATTGTCATGCGGAATTACCGCTTGTATAGTAACTATATCACAAAAAAATATTTTTTTCAAAACTGTTTCCCAAAAATATTTTTATGCGTATAATATTAAAAGATGGAATATTTCGAAAACACACTTGCCTTCACGCGGAAAACTAAAAAAGAAAGGTATTTTACAAATGATTGAAATGAAAGTAATGGGTATTGCACTGGATACAAGGACAGGTTCACCGATTGTCGTTTTGCATGACAAAGAAAACAGAAAAGCTCTTCCTATATGGATCGGTTCTGCAGAGGCAAGCGCGATTATCAGAAAAATCGAAAACCTAACTGTTTCACGACCTATGACGCACGATTTGATTGTAAATATGATTGAAAAAACAGGTTATGAACTGGAAAAAATCGAAATTAATGATGTTGAAAAAGAAACTTATTATGCAACAATGTTTTTGCGCGATAAAGATGGCAATATTACGGAAATTGATTCCCGCCCTTCAGATGCAATAGCTGTTGCAATAAGAGTGGATGCACCTATATTTGTAACGGCCAATGTAATTTCAAACGGTTCCGTATCGACTGACAGTGCAAAAGATGAAGAAGAAGCTCAAGAATTTAAGAAATTTGTTCAAAGCATCAAACCTTCTGATTTTGAAAAGCTGATGAAAAACAATGATCATCATGAAAGCGAACAGTAATTAATTACATTTCACACACATAAACTAATAACATTGCCGGATTTTATACAAATACAGTGTTTTTATTTAATTTGTAAAGAATGTAACGAAATAATCGGAATTTGAAATTTCTGCTCTTTGATTTTTTTTATAAAATTGGAGAGCAAAATAATGAACATAGATAGAATTCAACACAATTACGTTCAAAAGGTCGATGCTGTCAACTTTTTCGAGGCACAAAGAAAAAATCCAGCCAAACAAAACAACTTCTTTAACAGTGGATTATTCACCTCGATAACCGAAGGCGGACACAATTTAAACTACCCCAAAATCGCCGGCAGCGAGACTTTAGCTAAAAATCTGGACTTAGTTGCTTAATATTTTGTAATATTTCACAAAAATCAGGCAATTTTTCCACCAATATTTCCTTTATTATAATATAGGGAATATTGGAGTTTATAATGTTTGGATTAGATGTATCAAAACTTAATTCAGCAAGCCGCTCAAACTACATAAATTATACAGGTTTGCAAAACGGGGGAAATTTTGTAAAAAATACGTTCAGCTTTACTGCAAATCCTGAGCATCCGAGAACTAAAAGCGATTTTACACGTGAACAACTTTGCGGTGCTCACATTTGCGCTGACAAATTAGATTTACTCGCCTAAAACTAAAGATTTACAGCAGGAAGAAATTATTTTTAGTATTCGTGCTATAAATCAGTTTTGGTGCGTTAAACTGCGGAGTATAGCTATATAATACTCTGCCGTTTTTTTTGTTAAAAGCGCAAAGTCCTACAACTTTTTCTTCATCCTTAAACAAATTTTTGAGAAACTTCATACTTACACATCCTTCTTTTTTGTTGTACAATGTTCTTAAGGATTATGTAACAAAAGTCAAGGAGGTATATATGGCTGAAAAAATTACTAAAGATATGAATATTCTGGATATAGTTCAAGCATGTCCTGAAAGCATTGCAATATTTCAAAAATACGGATTAGGCTGCATCGGATGTGCGGCTGCTCGCTATGAAAATCTTGAAGCCGGAGCAAAAGTTCACGGGTTTGATCCTGATGAAATGGTTGCTGAAATTAATTCCTTAATTGGAGTCTAAAATTTTACACACCAAAAGGCCAGCGAGTGAAATTCACTCGCTGGCCTTTTTTGTAACTTATATTTTTCATTGTTTTATTTTTTCAAAAATCCTGCCATTGTCGGCTGAGAAGAAGCAACTGAGGGATGAACCATTTTATTCAAACTCGTCTGTGCAGCTGCAGTTGAAATATTATTAGCATTTTGAGCCAATCGTTCTTTTTCTTTATTTGCTTTAGTCATTCTTTCACAGTATCTGGCAAGCCAAATCATAAAGGCCGGAACTAACAGAATAATTGACGCAAATTCAAATGAACTGTTCAATGTTTTTGCAATGCGGACAAACTTATTATCAGGACTTTCAAAGGCTTTATAAATTGTATCAAGTTCCTTTGAATTTCCGGCTGCTTGGGCCGCTTTAAAATCAGCAACAAGTTCTGACATTGAAACATCTTTCAGTTTTTTACCGTTAAGAATATTCTCAGCAGCTTTTTTAACTTCTTTATCCATGCTGAATACTTTTCTCGGGTCGCCGCCTGTCTTATTCAAAAAGTCAATATATCCGATAATACCGTCTTTGTATTGTCTTAAATTGCTGTGTTTTGATGCTAACTGATCACTGCCCAAAACATTTACACCTTTCCCTGCTGTCAGATAATTTTTAAGTTTGTAGATAAAGCCTTTATCGTGGTCTTTAGGTTTAACATTCAAAGCAAGGCCTGACAGTTTGGCAAAAGCTGTTGAAAACATACGTGATAATGCCTTAGCACCGAATAATATTGCTGTAAAACTTGCGATATCACGAACTAAAATTTCACGTCTGTCATGTTCGCCTTTTGCATCACGAAGTCTCGGCGGCAGACAGAACCCGAATAACAATGTTAACATTGCCGGTACTGACATTGAAGGGCCATCAAATTCAAAAGTGTCGGAAAGTTTTTTAAGCCATCCGCCTTTCAAAACTGTTTTACCGGCAGTTTCATTTATTGTTGCCATTGCACCTGTAAATGCGACATCTTTAGAATTTTTACCGTCTGAAGTTTTTTCTGCATCAGTTTTATTTTCGGATTTGGCATCCTGCACTGTTTCTTGTGAAACGCCTACTTCATCAGGATTGTTTTTTATTCCTAAATTATACAATTTGGGAATTACATCATAAAATCCTACAACGGCAAAGAACATTGCAAAATTAGACAGGAATCTTGAACCTGAACGTCTTAGATTGAATGATTTTAAGAAATTATCCAAACCATCTGCCGGATTATTTTTGAGATACTTATGAGTTGACTTAATCACATCATCTGTATAATCCATCATGTTGCTGAGCATTTTATCAAATGAGCCGGAAACAGGATTTTCACGCCAGCTAACTTTAACAGTTGCTTCAAGCTCGTTTTTAGTCGGGCTTACTATATTTTTGCGCAAGTCCATAAATTCGCCGACAAGCTCGGAAGTCAAATCTTCGCGCATGCCAGGAGTGCTCTTACCGATAAAATGTTTCCAGAAACCTTTGGACTTGGCAGATTCAATTTCCAAAAGTTTATTTGCCATTTTCTCAGCCTGTTCATCATAATTAACTTTTGTTGTATTATCGAGTGATGATTCAAGAGTCGCCTTGAACATTTGTTTATACAAATCTAATTTGATAGCTTTTGTTTGTTCCGGATTCTTAAAATCAGTAATATTTTTAATCAACTCTTGATTTTTAATTAAAGAATCGTGAAACTTTTCGCCGAACGTATTAATCATATTAATAGGAACGTTGTTTGCACGTCCTGAATATTTTTTGATACCTGCCATAATCGCTGCAGGGATTAAAAATGCACTGGGACCTGACAAAACTTCACGGATACCTTCACGTCGTGCAAACGTCCAGTTGTATGGTCCTATTTTTTTGCCGGTTTCTTCACCTGTAACGGGATCTTTTTCGCGTTTACGACCGCGGTTTAACCCTTCCCAAATTCTCGGAGCAACCATACCGATACCGTCCTGCGCAATAAAAGACGCGGCAAATCCGCCTCTTGAAATCGCATCTGTAACTGTTACAACAGGATTAAAACTGCTGGTAAACTGCGGATTGTATTTGACTTTAGCGTTCTTTTGTCCAAGTCTGGTCTGGCGCGTATTTTCCGAAGAATTAATTGATTTTACTGACATATCCCTACTTTACTTTACTGAATACTACACACACATACTATTAAAAAAACTTTTGTCTTACATTTATTGCCCATTTGTCCGGTATTATTTCGAAAAGTTAACAAAGATAAATGTAATTTTTAAAAGATTAAGTGTAATAATTATACTTAATCTTTCAAATTTTTTCAAGTAATATACTACAATTATAATATTTTTATTAATATTTCTTTACAATTATTGTTGTTTAACATGGCTTTCCGTCAAGTACTGATTGACATTCAGACTTTTTCATAATACAATTCCGGAATGGAAGTAAATGTAATAGGTGCAGGTCTGGCAGGCTCAGAGGCAGCTTTGCAGCTTGCAAAACGAGGAATACACGTAAATCTTTTTGAAATGCGCCCGAAGCAGGAAACAGGTGCTCACAAGACGGACAAATGCGCTGAATTTGTATGCTCAAACAGTTTAGGCTCCTTTGATATTACAAACGCAAGCGGACTGCTTAAAAAAGAAATGGAACTTCTGGGCGGTGAACTTATAAACACAGCATATGAATGCCGTGTTCCTGCAGGTAATGCTCTTGCCATTGACAGAGAAGGCTTTTCCGAAAAAATCACAAATAAAATTGCAAACAATCCGAATATTACATTTATCCGCGAAGAAATTGCAGAAATTCCGCAAACACCGACTATTATAGCATCAGGCCCGCTTTCAAGCCAAAAACTTGCGGAAGCAATTAAAACCTTCACTGAAACCGAACATTTATTCTTTTTTGATGCAATAGCACCGATTGTCGAGGCTGAAAGCATAAATTTCGATATTGCATTCTGGCAGAACCGCTATAACAAAGGTGATGCTGCTTATATAAACTGCCCGATGAACAAAGAACAATATGAGAAGTTTTATGAAATTCTGATTAAGGCACCGCGAATCGAGTTAAAAGAGTTTGAAAAGAATGCAAAGTTTTTTGAAAGCTGTCTGCCTGTTGAAGTTTTAGCATCAAGAGGCACAGATACATTACGATTTGGCCCGATGAAACCAATCGGTCTCATTGATCCGCGAACAAATGAAGAAAATTATGCTGTTGTTCAACTGCGGCAGGACAATTCCGCAAAAACACTCTTTAACCTTGTGGGATTCCAGACAAACCTGAAATGGGGGGCACAAAAAGAACTTATTCATTCAATTCCGGGACTCGAAAACGCAAATATAGTCAGATACGGGGTCATGCACAGAAATACGTTTATAAATTCGCCTAAAGTTTTGCATGCGACTCTACAAACAAGAAAAAGAGAGGATTTATTTTTTGCAGGTCAGCTTACGGGCACTGAAGGCTACACAGAATCAATGGCGTCAGGCCTTCTGGCAGGAATAAACATGGCAAGATATCTTAAAGGCGAACAGCTTTTAACATTACCTAAAACAACCATGCTGGGCGCTCTGACAAATTACATTACGGATCCGGCGCATGAAAAGTTCCAGCCGATAAACTCTAACTGGGGCATTGTTGATAAAATCGAACTTCCCAAAAAAGAACGCAAAAATAAAAAACTTAAAGCCGAACTTCTTTCAAACAGATCTGTTGAATATTTGAATTCCCTTTGCTCATCACTCTAAACAGTCTTATCTAACTTTTTAT
This sequence comes from Candidatus Gastranaerophilales bacterium, assembly GCA_944325585.1. Classification (GTDB taxonomy): domain Bacteria; phylum Cyanobacteriota; class Vampirovibrionia; order Gastranaerophilales; family Gastranaerophilaceae; genus Scatenecus. The sequence continues at coordinate 1,916 of CALVAS010000010.1, read as the reverse complement.
TATCATTGCTTTCTGCTGATTTTTCAAGCCCTAAAAACTTTAATGCCGGATGAATAAATACATGTGAAAACTGCGGTGCAAGAATTGCAAGACCGAATACTGAGCCGACTATATTTCCGAATTCAATTGCACCTTTCAAATCAGTAAATCTGTTCGGATTTTCTTTTTCAAGTTCAGAAACTGCTATTGCATCATAATCGTCTCTGACGAGTTTTTTTACTTTATTTCCGTCTGCGTCTGTTTTATATACACCTTTAATTTCTTTACCGAGTGTTTTTAGACGATTGTTTAATGAAGAATCACAAAGTTTGAGATAACGATCGTATTGTTTCAATGAGCGGAAGTTGCCGATTTCAGACTTATTAAAGACTTTTTGTGCAATTTTAAAGGCGCCGCGCTTAAATACAGGAACAACAAGAGCTGCATAAACAAGCAAACAGGTTGCCTGATATAAAAACTCTTTTGCGGCAGCATATTTTTTCGTATCACTATCAATATCGTTGTCAATCAATATAAATCCCGGACGGCCTATGGATTTTAAAGTTGTTTCCATCATAACCTGAGAATTTGTGTTTGAAGTAATATTGTTGAGCGAAGGGCTCGTTAAAAATTTTGCAACACCGCTTATCATACGCCACCTACTTTCATGCCGTATTGCGGCCGATTAGAAAAAGTTTGAAAATTCGGACGGCTTACTGCCGGCATGGTATTATAAAGATTTTTAACCGCAGTATCCGGCGCTTCTGATTGTATATCCAGATGTTTTGCCAGCGCTCCTTTTTCGTTATTATAAAATTTATCCATCAAAGGCTTGATTGCAGCCGAACAAAGTCCGGGGATTACAAGAAGTGCGGCAACACAAACGCCCAAAAACATACAGTTTTTTGCGCCCTGTTTTTTCAACTCATCAGGCAGAATTTTATTTGCGATTTTGGCAGACGCCTCTCCAAGCCCCCAATATACAGGAATAGCAATAAGTTCTGTTAACCCTTCTCTGATTGCTGTATATTTTTTGGTTCTGGGCTCCTCCTTTTTATCCATCATTGTAAATGTCGGACGGCAGATTCCCTTAACGGCAGCAATCGCCATTACAACATAGGTAGGTTTGTTGTTTATGCCGAGTTTATGAGAAATCGTCTTAAATTTATCTACAATCGCAGTTTTCATATTTTTCCGGAACCGAAGTTTTTGGTCACATAATGGCTAGCAAAAGCTGCTCCGTTTAAATAAAATGTGTAAATATTTTTTTTTGCTATTTAAATGCACAATATTACAAATATTAATAAATTTCAAAACTTAATTGTAAATTGTTTCCTGAAAAATGAACTTTTTATTTTGAAATTCGTTATAATGGTATAAGAGGTTACAAAAATGAAGGAAAAATGTACAAAATACGAAGCCTTATTCACATTTGCGGATGAAGTCACTCTCAAGGAACATTTGAAAGTCTGCGAAGACTGCCGCGAGGAACAGGCAAAGATGGATAAAGTTTCGGAATTAATCAGTGAAGTTAAGCCTTTTTACAAAAAGAAAAGGACGGCACCTCATCATCTTAAAGTAGCGTGTATTCTTTTCGCGCTTGTAATCGGCGGAGCTTCAATAGGTGTGGTAGGAACAAATCAGGACATGATGGATTATATAAAATACGGCGAAACGCTCTCAGCGGAAGATTTAGGATTTCCTGTAGATTCCTACGGTCTTTTACTGGTGGAATAATGGATTTTAAAGAAATAATCAAAAATAACAAACAAAGCGTAAAAAACATAATACGCCTTATAACAAAAGAAGAAGAAAATGAAGATCTCGAACAAGAGGTTTATGTAAAAGTTTGGAAAAACGCCGAAAAATACAAAGAACAGGGCAATTTTTCAAGCTGGATAACTACTATTGCAAAAAATGTATCAAAAGATTATCTA
>CALVAS010000009.1 GCA_944325585.1 Candidatus Gastranaerophilales bacterium | reverse complement strand
TAATATTACACAGGTTATTTATTTTATTTCGGGATTGGAAAAACTACAAAAAATGAAAAATATTTAAATTACTAATTTGGTTTTCAACAATTTTATGATACAGCTTTTGAATAAAAAGTTCCAATGTCGTACAGTCAGCGGAGTTTTTTATTGCGAAGCAAGTGCTGGTTGGGTATACTTCAAGTGTGTTTGACTGGCAGAGAAGCCTATAAATTTTTAAGCATGAAATAAGTAGAAAACCAGTAGCAATAATAAAATTATGACAAAAATGCTAATTATAAAATGGCTTTTTTTGAATATTAAATAAGAAGTAGGAGTTTTGATAGAAAGAGGCATTGGCTGTATTCCTGATAAGGTTTCTTTTATATGATTTTTAAGTTCTTTTACATCAATACCGAGATTATTAAATACTTTCAAAGCAATGCTGTCTGTATCAACCAAACCATATAATAGATGTATCTGTCCTATATAATTATGTCCTAGCTTTGTGGATATATTCTCTGCAGACTGTAAAACTTTCTTTGCATGCTCCGTAAACGGAATTTCAGGTTCAACATCTTCCGTCCCTTGTCCTGTTATGTTTTCTACTTCCAATTTTATCTTATCTAAAGTAAGTCCTTTGTTTAAAAGAATCTTTCTGGCTATATCCGAATTATCTGACATAATTCCAAGTAAAATATGTTCAGTTCCAACATGATTGCGTCCAAGTCTTCGAGCTTCTTTTTGTGCCGCTATAATCGCATTTAGCGCATTTTCCGTAAAATATTCAAACATAAAGTCTTCCTATCTTTAATTTGTTTTAAATAAAAATTTTTCAATTTGAATGACTACATATAGACAATATTTAAACTATTTTATAAATCAAATAATAAATTCCGGATGAAATAATCATGCAGGCAGGTATTGTTAAAACCCAGGCCGTTACAATGTTGCCTACGATTTTCCATTTGACTGCATGTGCATGTAAGGTTGAGCCGACACCCATTATTGCTGTAGATATTACGTGAGTAGTGCTCAGCGGAATCCCGAAATGCGAAGCTGTTAATATTAATCCGGCAGCGGAGGTTTCTGCTGCAAAGCCGTGAATCGGTTTCAATTTAATTATTTTATGCCCCATTGTTTTAATAATTTTCCAGCCGCCGTTCATTGTACCTGCAGCCATTGTAATTGCGCAGGCAATGATTACGTAAACAGGAATCTCAAAGTCGCCGTTTGGTGCTTGATGAAGAACTCCGCCTGCAAGAAGTGCAAGCGTAATAATACCCATTGTCTTTTGCGCATCGTTTGAACCGTGGCTTAAAGCCATCAGACCTGAAGATAAAAGTTGTAATTTCCTGAATTTTTTATTTACTTTGTCCGGATGTGCCCTTGTTATTAAGATTATCCATGCCAGAATAAGCATTAATGTAAAGCCGGCACAGAAACCTAAAACAGGTGATGTGAACATTGGAATAATTACTTTATCAATTAGAGTCTTTACATGAACCGCACTTACACCTGCTTTTACGATTGTTGCACCCAGAAGTCCACCAATCAATGCGTGAGATGAACTTGAGGGCAAGCCGAGCCACCACGTAAATAAATTCCAGATAACGGCTGAAAGCAGAGCACAAAAGATTACTGTCAGCGTAATCATCTCGCCGTTAACAATGCCAGAACCGATTGTTTTTGCGACGTGTGTACCTGTTAATGCACCGATAAATTCCAATCCGGCTCCGAACAGTACTGCCTGCTTTGGAGAGAGAACTTTTGTGGAAACAACGGTTGCAATTGCGTTTGCGCAATCATGGAATCCGTTAATAAATTCAAATACAAGAGCAATTGCTACAACAGCTATTAAAAGTAAAATCGTTATTGACATAATAATTCCTATGACTGCTTTAATACAACGTTAAGTATGGTATCTGTTACATAAAAACAAGCATCAAATGCGTTTTCTATTTCTTTATAGATGTCTCTCAGTTTAATGACTTCAAGAGCTTCGTATTTTCCGGAAAATAAATTTCTCATAGCACGTCTGTGAATTTCGTCACCTTGAGATTCGATTTCTTTCATTTCAATATTCAGCTTTGTTATTTCAGTGGAGTCTGAAACTTTTTTGAATTTTTTTATCATTTTACCGAGTTTTTCAGTTGCGGAAACCAAAGTTAAAGCCTGTTCTTTCATTTCATCGGTGTATTCGGTTAATCTGTACACTTCCAAATTTAAACAGGCTTTTGCTATTTTTTTATTAATTTTATTTAATTGAACCGCTATGATTTGAATATCTTCGCGTTCAATAGGTGTTATGAAACTTTTGTTTAATTGTTTTAAAACCGCTTTATATGAAAGTTTACCTTTCTTTTTATATTTCAGAACTTTTTCTTTATATTCATCTGTCAGTTTGTTATGCATAATTTCGTCATATAAATGTGCTGTTTTTTGACAAATTTCTGCGCTCTCCTGAAAATATGTAAAAAACATTTTATCTTCCGGAGGCATGATATATGACATTAAGTTAAATTTTGGCATCTGATTTCTCCTTATGTATATTCAAGACAAGCATACTAGAAAAATACGTTTTTTGTAAGCTGTTGTTGTCAATTGTAAATAAATGAAAACAAAATTTCTGCATTAATATTGTAAATTTTTATAAAGCAGATGGCGAAGTTTAGGCAATTATTGTAATATTCATATTTAAAATATTAGTCGAGAAGGAAAAAAATATGCAAATTCATTCAATTAATAACGGTTATCAAGCGCAGCAGCTTACAAAACGGTGCAGTAAACCTGCATTTACGAGTAAATATGAGATTGACGGAACAACAATTTCATCAAGAAATCAAATTTTTACACTTGGAACGTTGATGAATAACTTCTGGATACAGGATGCCAGAAACACTTTTTATGATATAAAGCTCAAAAACGTAAGCGGAAAATTCAATGTAAAGGTTAATGACTTGAAGGATCAAGCGTTTGAAAACATAATGAAAAATAATCAGATTAAATTTAAAAAGCTAAATAGCAGCAGCTATTATTATTAGACAACATCTATAAAATTTTTAATAACATTATAAACTTTTTTACAATCAGAGTAGCTTAATTTTTCAATAAGATTTGCAAGTATTGTTTTTAATTCTTTTTCTCCAATTTCGTCATCATTTTCAAAAAAATCAGAAATATTACATTCAAAAAGTTCTGCAAGTTTGGTAAGAGTAGTCAAAGAAGGAAATGATTTGCCCAATTCGATTTGAGCAACCTGACGCTGATTAATGTCGATTAATTCCCCCAGCTTAAATTGTGTGAGGTTATTATAATGACGATATTTTTTTATTTTACATCCGACAAGCTGCTTTACTGTATTTTCCTTCACGAAAACTCCTTTTTTATAATTATAGAGTTCATAAATTTTATAAAAAAGGGTATGCAATATTGTAATGATATGAAATTTATGATTTTAGAGCGGTAAAATATGAGATTAAAACAAAATAAATACTTATTACTTAAAATATTAAGGAAATATATTAAGCAACTAATTTATAATACTTTCCGCGCAACCGCATGACGTTCCAGCAAAACCATAAGAACTGAAATGTCCGCAGGTTTAACCCCGCCTATACGTGAAGCCTGAGCAAGAGTTTTGGGGCGGATTTTATTCAGTTTGTCCTTTGTTTCGGATGAAATATGATCAATTTTATCGTAGTCTATGTCATCAGGAATTCTGTATTTATCCAGTTTACCTGCCTGTTCAACCTGAAATTCCTGACGCTTTAGATATCCGTCGTATTTAATCAACACTTCAGCCTGTTCGTAAACATCTTTGGGCAGGTTTAATAAAGCTGTTGTTTCGTCGATTTCTTTCAAAATTTTATATGAAATATTTGGGCGTTTTAAAAGTTCAGAAGCTCTCATGCCCCGCTCCATATGTTCGCCGTATTTTGCAAGAATTTCGTTCACAGATTCCGTTGCCGAAATTTTATGCTCTGCAAGCCGTGTCATTTCATTTTCAATACTTTTCTGCTTTTCCGTAAAGATTTTAAACTGCGCGTCGTCAATAAGTCCGATTTTATGACCTGTCGGTGTTAATCTTGTATCAGCGTTATCCTGACGGAGCAAAAGTCTGTACTCGGAACGCGAGGTGAGCATTCTGTAAGGATCCTGAATATCTTTTGTAACCAGATCGTCAATAAGTGTGCCGATATATGATGAACTTCTTGAAAGTTCAAGCATCTCTGAATTGTTCATGTAATTGATTGCATTAATCCCTGCAATCAATCCCTGTGCTGCCGCTTCTTCGTATCCGCTCGTACCGTTAATCTGTCCGGCAAAGAAAAGCCCTTTTATATCTTTTGACATAAGTGAATGCATTGTTTGAACGGCTGGAACATAATCGTATTCAACAGCATAAGCGGGTTTTATGACATGTGCTTTTTCTAATCCAGGAAGCGTATGAAGCATTTTAACCTGAACGTCAGCCGGCAGACTGCTTGAAAAACCTTGAATATAAACTTCATATGTTCCAAGTCCTTCCGGTTCTATAAAAATATGATGGGAAGGATTTGAACTGAAACGAACAATTTTATCCTCGATTGACGGGCAGTATCTGGGGCCCACGCCTTCAATTAAACCTTGAAACATAGGGGATTTATCTAAATTTTCCCTTATTATTCTGTGAGTTTCTTCATTGGTTCTGGTAAGATAACAAGGATATTGTTCTCTTATCGGACGGTTAGGTTTAAATGAGTAGAAATTCAATTCAGAATCGCCGGGTTGAATTGTCATTTTTGAATAATCTATTGTTCGTTTATCAACGCGCGGCGGGGTGCCTGTTTTGAGTTTTTTGATGTTAATTCCGAGTTTTTTTAATGAATCTGACAAACCGATTGCCGCCATTTCCCCCAGACGTCCTGCGCTGTATGATTTTAGCCCGACAAAAATCCTACCGGAAAGAGAAGTTCCTGTTGTTAATATAATTGTTCGTGCTTTATATTCAATTCCGAACTCATCAATTGCACCGGTTATGACGTTGTTTTCCGCAACCAAATCCGTAATACAAGCCTGTCTAAGATAAATATTATCCGTATTTTCGATAACATTTCTCATATAATTCATATACTGTTTTTTGTCGGATTGTGCCCGAAGCGCGCGAACAGCAGGCCCTTTTGATGAATTAAGCATTTTCATCTGAATATATGTCGCATCAGCCGCTTCGCCCATTACTCCGCCAAGAGCATCAATTTCCCGAACAAGCGTAGACTTTGCAGGCCCTCCGATTGCAGGGTTGCAGGGCATTAGCGCAATGTTATCAAGATTAAGCGTGCAGAGCAGGACTTTCGCACCAAGCCGCGCCGCTGAAATTGCAGCTTCGCATCCGGCGTGCCCTGCCCCGACAACTATACAGTCATATGTATTCTTCAAGTAATTCATACAAATATTATATTACAAAGGTAAAAACCTGATGTAATAATCAGTTTTATTTTAACAATCCGAAAACTTACAACTTTAGTATAAATTATTCTTTTATCTAGTATATTTATACGATTTTTAAATAATTGGATAAAGTTTAATATAAATATGTCGAAAAGAATAGTTATACATCTTATATGGAGCTCATAATGTCAGAACAGATTTTAGCACAACCTGTAATTAACACGTCCGAAAATAATGTAGAAAAAGCAAAAATATCACTGGAAAAAGCCAGATTGGCTCATGAAAGATACCTGATCAGGCAAAACAATCGGGATTTAAATGAGGCAATAGAGCATTATATTGACGCGGTCAAATATGACCCGACGCTTCCGGAATCTTATTACAGATTGGCAAGTCTGATGTTTGAACAGGGGCAAATCGGTATTGAAACAGCGATTGAACAGTGTAAAACAGCGGTGTCTCTTGCCCCTAAAAATATGAATGCTCATATGTACACCGGATTTTTCATGAAGCTCGCGCAGGATTTTAAATCCGCAGAGGCTGAATTTAAATCCGCTATTAAAATGGGCAAGTTAAATTCTGCACGTCCCAGATTGATTCTTTCACAGGCAATTTTGCAAAAAATCAACTCAAAAAATGGAAACGCTGTTGATTATATGAGTTTTCTTTACTATTTCCTTTCTGGAAGTCTTATGCTTGCCTGGGACAGACCGACTATCAAAATGTTTTACAAAAACATGTCGGATGATTTTTCTGTATTCACTTACAATACGGTCGGAAAATTTCTGGAAAGATTTAAACTCAATCATGCCGCAGAAAATATTTATAAAAAAGCTGCATCAAATACAAATCACAGTGATATTTTTTACGACAAGATGGGTGATTTGGCTCTGAAAAACAATGAACTGGATATGACTGTCGAATGCTACAGAAAAGTTCTGGAGTCTAACCCGCTGAATCGTGAAGTTTTGATTAAACTCGCAACAGTTTTACAAACTTATTTCCCTGACAATACTGATGAAACTATTGATTGTTATGAAAAGCTTCTTCAGTTTGACATGGATAAAGGTCAAATATATTATGAATTAGGCCATTTATATTTAAGAAAGGAAGATAAAATAAATTCAGTCAGTGCATTTAAACTTGCAGTGAATGAATCGCCTGATAACCCGTTTTATAACAATTCGCTTGCATATGCTTATTCAAAAGCCGAGCTTTATGATGATGCAATTGAGCATTATAAAAAAGCAATTGAACTTAATCCTGATAAAGAATGGACTTCAATTGTTTGTCAGGCCTTAGGCTCTATCTACGGAGAAATTCAAGGGAATATCGAGGCTGCGGTTGCAACATATCAGGCAGGAATTATTCTTGACCCGAACAATTATGATTTATATCTTGCGCTCGGAGATATTCACATGGCTGAATACGATTTGGACAAAGCAATCAAAGCATATTGCGACGCAATTACACTAAATCCTGAGGACTACAGGGGCTATTCAAAATGCGGAATTGCGCTCTGGGAAAAGGATTATCTGGAAGAGGCACTTGTTTCATACCATAAAGCAATTGAGCTTAATCCAGAAAACGAATTTGCGCATAATAATCTCGGTATTTTGTATCTGGACGGGCTTTTGGATGCAGAAGAAGCTCTTGAATATTTTGAAACAGCGATTGAACTTAATCCGAGCTATACACTTGCGTATTTTAATGCAGGCCGTGCTTCTCAGGTAATGGGATTTACTAATGATGCGGCAAATTATTATCAAATGGCAATTGATTTGAATAAAATTACGCAGGATTTGGAAGAAGAAGATATTGAAATGCGTCTTCGTTCGCTTTTTGAAGTCTAATTAACAAAGGGCTATCATCCAGTTAAAGAATTAATTTGCAATTTGAAATTTTCTATGATATAAAAATAAAAGTTGCACAAAAAAAAGAGATGTATTATATTAAATTAATGCGAGATAAACTAATTTAAGGAGGTTGAAATGCAGACTATACTTGAAATTCGGGGGGGGGGGGGGTAACCCGTAAAGCAGTTCCTGAGAGGGTTTTTCCTTCTTTAATCACAAATTATAAGGAATTTATTTCAGCATTCACAATGGCAGAAGTTTTGATTACTTTAGGCATAATCGGTATAGTTGCTGCAATGACTTTACCTTCGTTAATTGGACGTTATCAAAAAAAAGTTTTAAAAGAACAGTTTAAAGTTGCTTATTCATTGATTCAGCAAGCCTGGGGGAAAATCGGGGCTGATTTAGGATATATTCCTGAATGTTATTACTGGAAAAAGGCACGTTATAGCAGAGTTTGTGTAGAATATGACGATAATGGAAAGTGTAAAAAGTATACTTTGCCTGATGGAAGTCCTGTACCTGACGATTTGTTTGGCAGATTCAATGAATGTAACTTATTTACAGATAAAATCAGGCAAAATCTTCAAGTTATTACAATTTGTGAAGGTAATGCTTTCCAAAAAGGCTGTATTCCTGATTATGAAGGTTATGATACAGTTTTGCAGGCAAACAGTGATACAGATATGAGTGACGAAGATGCATATAATCAGTCAGGCGGTTGTTCAGGTTTGCGAAAAAATGAATTATTAAATGGGAGCATTGTTTATGTTTTAAAAAACGGGGTTATACTAATACCTTACAGCAGTAACAACTTTGCCATGTTTACAGTGGATATAAACGGGAAAAAAGGCCCCAACAAATGGGGATATGATGTATTCGTGTTTACTACAACGATTAATTCAGGAGAAACATTCCTAACTCTTGACGGATTATTTTGTTCACTTGCCGAAAAAGGAGGGCTTACTACTAATCAAATGATTGAACAAATGCATTCAAAATAATTAAAACAAACTCAACTGTTCCTGTTTTGCAAAATGTTTTTTCAAAAATGATGGTCTGTGATATTTAGTTAAACCGTATTTGTCTATCGCCTCAATATGCTCTTTTGTCAGGTAGCCGGCATTTTGGGCCCAGCCGTATTGCGGAAATTCTTTGTCAAGTTCTTGCATGTATCTGTCGCGTGAAACCTTTGCTAATATACTTGCCGCAGCAATTGAAGCGGAGGTTGCATCACCTTTCACAACCCATTTTTGCGAACACAGGTCAAAATCTTTTATCTTTTTGTTTCCGTCCACAAGAACAAAAAACTTTTGATAATTTCCTTCCAGAGCTTCTGCAAGTGCTGCGCGTTTTAAGACATCTTCCACAGCCAGTTTCATTGCTTTTAGTGATGCGTTCAAAATGTTTATTTTTTCGATTTCTTCAACTCCGATGCAAACAGTTTTATTAATTGAGTTTTCTATAATAATATCATATAAAATTTCGCGGTTTTTCTTTGAAATCTGCTTGCTGTCGTTCAGAATCGAAAGTTTTTCGACAAGTTCACGAGAGCGCTTGTTAAAACAAACCGCACTTGCAAAAACTCCGCCGGCCGCAGGCCCCCTGCCGGCTTCATCCGTGCCGATAACCATATGGTTTTTATAAAAAACGTCGTATGCAAAAAGTTTTATGATATGAGAATCTGTTGTCAAATTGGTTTTGAGTTTTTTATCCATTTTGCATCCCCGTTTTTAAATATTATTAATCCAAATCATCAAGAACAAATTTTCCGATTTTTCCTTCGCGAAAATCCCTTAAAACATAGATTGCTGTGCGTTCCAAATCAGCTTCTTGGCCTGTTTTAATCCAATTTCTGGATTGTGAAATGTTTTCCAGCGAAATCTCCGCGTCATCAGCCAGATTATAATACGATTTAACGATATCAGGATATTTTTCCGTCAGAAGAATCAACAATTCTCTTGCAACAATTTCATTTGAGTAAGCGTTTTCCGAAACCGAATTAACAAACGCGAGTTTTTGCGCGCGTGCTTGATCTTCCTGACGCATCGGAATAATCCCGGGAGTATCGAGCAGTTCAAGCTGAGGATTGATTCGAACCCATTGCTGCTGCCGTGTAACGCCTGCTTTTGCTCCTGTTTTGGTCTTAGAGGAGCGCGTAAGTTTATTTATGATGCTAGATTTGCCGACATTAGGCATGCCGACAACCATAACCCGTGCAGGGCGGCGCAAAAGTCCTTTTTGCATTATTGCCTGAATCCTCGGCTCTGACAGTTCAATAACTTTTTTGACAATCTGGTTTAGGTCTTTTGAATTTTTTGCATCCGATAAAATAACCGGATATCCTGAGGTGTTTTGAATTTTGTCGGCAAAGTTTTTAAGTTTTGCTTTATCCGCAAGATCGGATTTATTAAACAAAATTAAACGGGGCTTGTCATTTAACAGCCCCGCAATATTATCATACCCGCTTGAGAGCGGAATTCTTGCATCAAGTACTTCTATCACCGCATCCACCAGTGACAACTGCTCTTTCAGCTTTTTTTCAGCCTTTGCTATGTGCCCGGGATACCAGTGAATATGAGTTTTATCTTTTTTCAATTTTTTCCTTGATACGAGTAGCTTTTCCTGAACGTTCTCTTAAATAATACAATTTAGAACGTCTTACATCACCGCGTCTGAGAAGAGTAATTTTTTCAATTCTTGGTGAATGCATTAAGAACACACGTTCAACACCTACGCCTTGGAATATTTTTCTTACGGTAATTGTTTTGTTGATTCCTTCACCGTGTTTTTTGATAATAGTGCCTTCAAAAGCCTGAGTTCTTTCTTTGTTACCTTCAATAATTCTTACGAAAACCTTTACTGTATCACCGGGGTTTACATCCGGCAATTCTTTTTCCATGTAAGATTTTTCTAATTCATCAATAATAGGGTTCATTTTCTTTTTCCTTTATATCTTTATATTTCGTACTTTTCAAATTCCTTAATCGGTGCAAAACGCTTTTTCCACACAAAAACACACCGACGCACGTTCGTAACTTTTATCGTAAACCAAAGTATAAAAATTTGCAAGCGGGATTTTAAGATTTTGTAATATAATAGCAATATGGCAGGCGATTATAAAAAATTGTTAAAAAAGAAAAAGAAGGTTTACTGTGACACCAGAACTATGGGGGTAAACATTGATAAAAACGAGTATTATGAAATAATACTTTCAAACTCTGCGCATCCTGAAAAGATTGACAGGCAGAACTCTTGACAACAGCCTATGTTCAAGTTAACTTAAGAATACATTGACAATTGAATTGTGCATGTGGTACTCTGCCGAACAAACGATTGAGTATCGTTTGTGAGAGGTGGTAGACACGCATCAATCCACAAGGATTGATTGACAATTAAATATGGGCATGTGGTGGAATGGTAGACACGCTAGTCTTAGGAACTAGTGCTAACCGCGTGGGAGTTCGAGTCTCTTCATACCCAAACTTTAATAAGACCCTGCGGGGTCTTTTTTTATTGTTCACTCGAACTGGTAGTTTGATTATGTCGAAATTATAAATTAAGTTTTCTAACAAGTTTTTCAACTTCATTTTGAATTACTTGTTCATCCGTATAAAAAACGGCATTAAGCTCTTTTTCACAGTTGCTCTTAAATTTTTCCACTTCTTTTGTATCAATATTATCATTTTTTGCTTTTTCACTCAGGGCATTTATTATAGGCGTAATTAATTCTTTTTTGTCTTTGCGGTTAAAAATACCTGATTTGTATTTATCCAGTTGCAAAATTATGTCCGGCTTTTTTCCTAAAAATGAAAGAATATTATCTTTGTCCAATTTGTTCAATGCCGTAAGATATTTGTCAAAATTCATATAGAGATTTGGCGTGAATTTTCGTTTCTCATTTAATTCTATGTCGTTTTCCAAAAATTTCAGCCTGTCAAGAATTTCGTTTACTTCCTGATTTATTTCATTTTGTTTTATCCGGTTGTTAAGTTCTTCATGTTTTAATTTGTTTTCTTTAATAGTTTCAAGCCTGTCGGTGATAGATTTTTGCCGCAGCTCAAAATAGTTTTCAGGAAGAGAGTGTTTCATTTCATCTGTTGTTTTGTCGTCTTGCCCTGCCGCAAAAACTGTTTCAACATCATTTATAAATTTGTCCCAGCCTAAATTTATTTCTTTATCTGTATTAAACGGGTCAATTACAGTAACAAACCTTCCGTAATCAATGTTTTTTATGGCATAAGCGTGGTTTCCATGCACGGGATCGTCTTTATCTCTTGAGCCAAAAGCATCTTTCAAATGATCAAATGTACAGACTGCCGACGTTTTATCCTTATTGTCCGCTAAATATTTTAAAAGATTTTCACTGCTTGGAAGTCCGCTTGTAAACTCAGCAATAACATCATCCCGCCCCGTTAAAAGTTTTGAAATATTTAAATATTCATTAGTTTTTTCATCCAGTAGAACATTTGTTAAATATGACTTGTGGCCGATTTCATCGTCAAAATCTTCAACTCTTTTGGCCTGTCCGCTGCCGACAAGTAATTTTGCCACTTTTTCAGCAGCAAGTTCAAGCGCAATCATATCGTCATCTCCGCTTGAATAATTGCCGCTTGCTTTTGCCTTTTGTATTTCCTCTTTTGTTATATAAAATTCTTTTTTATCCAGAGGCGAACCGGAAAAGTTTATTGTGACGCCTCCGTTTTGTCCTTCATCCGGAACAATTGCATTTTTTATAACTTCCCGCCCCCATCCGGTTTGATTCAATGCGTTTATATCGGATAAAAGCCAGCAGTCCCCTTGTTTTTTTGATTGAAACGTGTTTTCAATTTTGCGGTTGAAGTTTGTATCAGAGTTCGGAACTTCTTTTTCTTCACCTTTAAAATGACCTCCCATAATTTCAGTTATACCCGCTAATTCAGACTGAGCGGTTATAGTGCAGCGGTTGTCAATAAGAAATAAACTTGTTCCTGATTTAATATCCCTTGCAATTTCAGCATCAATTGCACCGTCTTCAATCATTTTGTCTAAAATAGTTTCTTTGTTATAAAGCGGATATTTTTTCTGATATTCGTTAAATTTCGTTTGAATTGAGTTGTCCATTCACACTTCACCGTAAAAACTGTTTTCTATTTTACCTATCGGCAGATTCTGACAAAAACTTTAACGATTAAAAAGGAAACCTTTTTATATAGTTTCCGTCTTGTGAATTGTAGAGGTTTTTACGGAATAAGATGAGAGGAAAAGATTTTAATGAGTGTTAATGTCAGATTAGAAGAAGAAAATGAAAACTTATTCAAAGACTTTCAGAGTAATTATTTGCAGGAAGATATAATCTCTGCGGATGACGAGGATGAGACGGGGCTGAATGAACCTAAAACCTTCAGCTCTATTGCCAATGAAGATGATTTGCTTCAAATGTATTTAAAAGACATTGGAAAAGTCAAACTTTTGTCCTCAAAAGAAGAGAAGATTTTGGGCAAACAGATAAAGGAAGGCAGGCCGACTCAGGCTGATATCGCAAAAAGAAAATTGATTCAGGCAAATTTGCGGCTTGTTGTGAGCATTGCCAAAAAATATATCGGACAGGGTGTTTTATTCATGGATTTGGTTCAGGAAGGTTCGCTCGGGCTTATAAAGGCTGCGGAGAAGTTTGATTATTCAAAGAATTTTAAGTTTTCAACCTATGCAACATGGTGGATAAAACAGACGATAATCCGTGCTATTTCAAACAGTTCAAGAACAATAAGAATACCTGTGCATATGGCGGACAAAATACGTAAATACAAAAAAGTTTATACAATGCTCTCATTTGAACTGGGCAGAGAGCCGACTGACGCGGAAGTCGCTGAAAGAATGGGGTTAACTTATAAAAAACTTTCGGCAATCAGAAAATCAATTATTAAAGAGCCGATTAGCCTTGAAACTCCCGTGACTGATGATTTGAACGTAGGTGATTATATTCAGGACAAAAGTTCTAATCTGCCGGAAGTTCAGGCAAAAAACAGAACTTTGAAAGGTTCAATTGAACATCTTTTAAGTACTCTAAACGAGAGGGAACGAAAGATTCTTAATTGCCGTTTCGGAATTAACGGTCAGACGCCTATGACTCTTGAACAGCTCGGGCAGGAAATGGGGTATTCAAAAGAGCGTATCAGACAGCTGGAGGATATTGCTCTTGCAAAAATCAGAGAGAGAAAGGAATTACAGCATTTTAAAGATTATATTGATGACTGATTATTGTTCGACCGGCATTTGCCGGTTTTATTTTTGCAAATTTCAGGCTTCAATCAGAGATTTGGCAAACTCGATTGACTGTTCATTAATGTCGCCGCCCGCAAGTTCAGCCAGTGCTTTAATTCTGTTGTCGCCTGTCAAAACATAAACTTCAACTTTTGTTTCATCATTTTGTGATTTTCTTACATAAAAATGTTTGTCAGCTTTTGATGCAATAATTGCCTGATGTGTAATCAAAATAATCTGATGAAATTTTGAAAGTTCAACAATCTCATCTGCAACACTCTGTGATGCTTTGCCTGAAATTCCCGTATCAATTTCGTCAAAGATTACGGTATCAATATCATCTGTTTGTGCAAAAATTGATTTTATTGCGAGCATTACACGCGAAATTTCACCGCCGGATGCGACTTTTGCAAGCGGTTTTAAATCTTCTGAAACGTTTGTTGAAATCAAAAATTCAACATCATCAATTCCGTCGTTTGAAAAATTTTTTTCTCTGATTGCAATTTCAAAGCGTGCTTTTGGAAGTTCCAGTTTTGCAAGCCGTTCTTGAATATAAACGGACAAAACATTTGCATAATTTTTTCTGTGCTCACTTATTTCTTTTGCTTTTTCAAAAAGTGTTTTTTCTGCATTTGAAATTAATTCTTCAAGTTCTTCGATATTTTTGGTTGAAAATTCGATTGAAGAAAGTTCTTCTGAAAGTTTTTTGTGAGTTTCAAGAACCGATTCGAGTGTTCCGCCGTATTTTCGTTTTAATTTGTCAAGCAAAAACAGTCTTTCCTGAATTTCATTCAATCTTTCGGTATCATTGTCCAAATTCTGGCTGTAGTTTCTCAAATCCGAAGAAATTTCATGAAGATTTTCTATACATTCAATCAAATTCTGTTCTAAATCATTAAGTTTGCTGTCAAATGACGCGGCTTTGGAAACGTTTTGTTTTATTTTTCCCAAACCTTCAAGAATTGAGCCGTCGTCGCCGTTAATTGCCCAATAAGATGAGCCGGTCAGTTCTTTCAATTTTTCGGCGTTTTCCAATACTTCAAGTTCAGCGTTCAATTCTTCATCTTCGTTTTCCGATTGAATTTCCGCACTTTCGATTTCATTTACCTGAAATTGTAAAAATTCAAGCTGAGACTCGGTCACATCCGCTGAATTTTTTGCTTTTTCCAGCTGTGATTTAAGACTTGTATATTCGGAATATAGTTTTCTGTAATCTTCCAGCTTTTGTCCGTAAACGTCTTTTGCATAAGTATCCAGAAGTGTTATGTGATATTTGGGCTGTAAAAACGAATACGTTTGGTGCTGTGAATGAATATCCAAAAACAAAGAGCGGAGATTTTTGATAAAATCCTGATTGACAAGAGTGCCGTTAACACGTGAGCGGACAGCATTTTGCGTGATTTCTTTTGTTAATGTAATTTCCTGTCCGAAATCGTCAATCCCGTTTTCTTCAAAAAGTGTTTTTAAATCGTGTTTTGTATTTTCGATTGTCAGTTCTATTGTGGCTTTATCGCAGCCGTTTTTGATAACTTCTTTTGAAACTCTGGGGGCAAAAGCCAGATCTATTGCGCTTATTAAAATACTTTTTCCCGCGCCTGTTTCACCGGTTATCACATTCAATCCCTGATGAAAGTTTGCGGTCAACTCGTCTATTAAAATGTAATCCTTTATCTTAAGCTGCTTAATCATACTTATAGAATAGCTTAAAGACTTTGTTATAGCAATAATTTTAATATTTTTTACATTAAAAAAGCGGAGAAACCTGTCTCCGCCGTTTATGTTTAACCTTTTTGAATCCCGAAAAGTCTGAATTCACCCGGCTCAAGTTTGTCTATTTTAATAATATTATCAACTGTTTTCATTTTTTTTCTTACAAACTCGTCGTCTTCAATTACGTATTCAGATTTAATTTTAAATTCCCCCGGAAGCTGAAGAGTTTTGTTCTCTATTTTTTCACCTTTAACAATTTCCGCGTATGAATTTCCGTTGTCGTCGCATTTGGTGATTTTTTCCGTCGGATATTTGTAGTTTGAAATTATCAGAAAAGCAGACTTAATCGGCTCTTTTGAAACCATCCAGGCCGCAAAGCCGTCATCTTCCTGAATTATAATTTGCGCTTCGCCATCCGTAATTACATTGTGGCGTTTTACAAACCTGTCGATTGCATCAAATTTTTTGAAAAATTCATAATTCTTTTCTCTGGGCATTGAAATTTCTTCGCCGATTACCGATTCAATTCCGTTTTTGGTAAAACTTTCGTCGCCGTCAATATATAAAACCGGTCTCTGGGCAAATTTTCCGCCCGGTAAAAATTTGTATTTGAACCATTTGTATAATGCTCCCTGTTCGCCAAGCTGTCCGGGATACTGATCAATACTTCTGAATTCTCCGTCCTGATTGTTGTATGTTTTCAAAATTGATAACAAATTTTTAGACTTCAGATTTGTGTTGTAATTCGACAAATGTGTGTTGTCGTTTACAATATTTTCAGGATTTTTGGAGCATTGAGAAACAATGTCGTTACCCCAGAGAAGATCAAAATTCATATCTTCATGGTACTCTTTCAAAAAGTCATCCCAGAGCATATATTCGGCAAGTGTTCCGAAATACGGAATCTTATTTTTCATTGTTGTGTTCAATTTGTTAAGAACATATTTGGGTGCTCTGTAGCTTATCGGTTTGCCGTCTTTTTCGGAAACTTCATCAACAATGTGGTCAATATGGTCAACTCTGAATCCGTCAAAGTTGTATTCTTCCTGCAGTTTTTCCATGTAATCAATGAAATAATCAATTACAGGTTCATTAAAGGTGCCGTTTTCAAGATATGCAAAATAATAAGGCGTTTGGCAGTCAAGATTTGCAAAACATGAAACATCTTCGCCTTTAAAGTTGTAGTGTTTGAATACCGGATAATCTCGACCCTCGCTCATACTGTCAAAAACAGGAACGCCTGCCGAACACCACGCACCGCCGGGCGCCGGCCACAAACCTTTTGCAATAAGTTTTTGGATAATGTCGATTTGTTTTGTAATCTCATTTTCGCTTAACTTTGTTCCGCATTTTATATTAAGTGTTTCCGCGACAATTTCACGAACTCTTTTGTGAATTTTTGTCTGCGTATTTTTTGTCAGCATGTCATTGGAGATTTCTTTTTTGCGGCTTTCAAGAATTCTGTCAAAAGCATTGTAAATCTTTTGATAATACTCGGTAAGCTCGCCTGCTCCGCCGTCAAGTCTTTGTTTATAAATATTTTTAACAACTTCAATATCATCATGATCGCAGCCGGAAATCCCGTCTTTTTTCAGTTCATCAAGAATATCATTTGTACAGTTTTCAGCAAGAGCATCGACAAAAGACCGCAACTGTTCAAGCAAACTTTCAATATCATACCATCTTGCAATTTCAGGATTTGCAAGAACAGCTTTTGAAAATCTGCCTGTCTGCGGAAGTATGTCATAAATTACCGGATGCCCCGCAAGCTGTGCAAATGTAATAAATGTTTTTACCTGCTCTTTTGCATCCATGCCTGTTATGTTAAAGATTTCTTCATCAAAAAGTTTTTCACTTACCTCGCTGCTTTTGGGCAGATATGCGCACCCGAATTCGCGGGGATGAAAAGGTATCAAATAAATCGTTGTATTAAAAATTTCGTTGTGAATATTTCCGGTCGGTAAAATTAAAAGCTGTCTCAGCCAGTCAATAAATTTACCTGTTTCTTTTGTAGAATTTCCGTCTTTCAGTCCCGCAAGATTTATAAGTTTTATGTCATGCCCTTCTTTTTTTATCCAGTCGGAAGTTTTAATGTTTTCGCGAGCAAGTGCGCTAATCTGGTTATCGTCAAATCTGAACTTGCCGTCATTGAAAATATGATTGTCTATCCACTTAAACTGCAGCGAATAAAGGATTTCAGCTGGCGTAAGCTCCTCTATTGCTTTTATGTACGGATAATTCAAATACCCATGCTTAATCATAATGTTTTGTAAATATTTTTTTCTTTCGGGTGTAATTTTTTCAATCTCATAATGAGCCGAAAGTTTGGTATAAATTTCATTTATACGTACATCTTTGGGTGGATTTTTTTTCTTCTTTCCAAATAAAAACTCTAACATTAATCTGCTCCCATACTTCTGTTTAACTGGATTATAGCATAATCAAAAATTTTTATACAGAAATTATAATAATTGTACTTTTTACAATATTAGCTACTAAGGTAATGGATTAATTCTCAAAGCTATTCTTTAATAGTCATGTAGACATCAAAAATATATACTAAAAAGCGAGGTGAAAAATGTCAGAAAACAATCAAACAGCAGCACAAGAGCAAGAAGAGAAGAAAATTATCAACATTGTTATTGTAGAAGATTTCAAATTAACCAGAGTGGGTTTGCGGTGCGCCCTGAATGAAAATCCGGACATGAAAGTTGTTGCGGAAAGCGAAGATGCGGTTGAAGGAATCAAACTTATTGAAAGATGCAAACCTGATGTTGTATTAATGGATCTCGGGCTTCCCGGAATGAACGGTATTGAAGCCATGGTAAAGGTAAAAGAATTTGCGCCGGAAATTAAAATAATTGCGCTTACATCCCATGACAGAGAAGAAGAAGTTGTTGCAGCATTAAGTTCAGGAGCAAGCGCATATTGTCTTAAAGACATTGATCCTCAAAAATTAGCGGATGTCGTACGTGATGTTGCTGTTGGTGTTTGCTGGATTGATCCTGTAGTAGCCCAGCTTGCCTTAAACGCATTTCCTAAAGTCGAAAACATTGGATTTTTGCCCAATAAATCACAATCAGAAGGCAGAATTCCGCTGACAGAAAGAGAATTTGAAGTTTTGAAACATCTTGTAACCGGAAAAAGCAATACTGAAATTGCTAAAGAATTAATAGTAAGCGTTCACACTGCAAAGGCTCATGTTTGTTCAATTCTGCAAAAAATGTGCGTAAATGACAGAGTTCAGGCTGCTGTTAAGGCTGTTAAAGAGGGAATGGTGTAAAATTTATAACTTTCATAAATTTGCTAAAAGAGGATTATTATAATAATCCTCTTTTTTAATTTTGTAGCTATTAAAATAAGAAATCAAACATTCCTGCTATTTCATGTGGGTCATCGCCTAGATTTTCTTGTATTTTTATTTTTAAAGCATTCATGTAATTTTCATTAGAACTTAAACGTAAGCCGATATTTCGTGGAATTAAATGTAATGTTTCAAAAATTTTCACGAAAGCTTCAGCCTGTTCTCGTTTGGATTTTTTAGTAAGAAGATTGTCAAACCAGTAGTACGGCGCAAACGCAACCTGATCTCGATATGTGGTTTTGCTAATATCTCCGGCTCCCAGACTAAAAATGTAGACACCATCAAGAATGCTACGAGCATAATACCCTGGAACTATTCTCATTCTTCCGGGTTTATCTTTAGTCATTTCTTCAAATAACTCTTTTGCTGGTTTTAATATTTTTTTTTCAGATGAAGAACAGTACTTTATACTTAAACTTGCATTAAAAGATGTATTCCCTTTTATTTTTAAATCCATATTTTCTCCTTTCATTTATATACTTTAAAGTAAAAAGGTAAGAGAAATTTTTTTTGCTATTTATATTGCCAATTGTTAATCTTTTTTATAACTTCAACAATTTTGTTTTGAAAAGCTTCATAATCAGAATTGTTGTCGATTATAAAATCCCAGTCTTTGATGTGGTCAAGCCCTGTTTCCGTAACATCAGTTTCGCCGATAAGAGTTCCACGTTTGCTTCGAGTTTCTCTGGAGGCTTCAACTCTTATTGCTATTGCTCCTGCGTTTTTAAAAACATCATATTCATGCTGGACTCTTACATCAGTTACGATAATATTGCCCGGCTGCTCAAGAATTTTTTTGAGCCAGTAATCAGGATCCTGTGCTCTGCCCCGGTTGCCGAGGTCGATTAAATCCTGTCTGTATAAAGGTTTGTTCTTTTCAATTTCTTCATATGAAAGATTTTTTTGTCTGCCGTATGTAATTTTTATAATATCTCCCATCGCGCATCTTTTATAATCCGGCATTGCTTCAAGCATGATTTTTGCGGCCGTGTCTTTTCCAGAATACTGTTTGCCCGAAAAAATTATAATTTTATCTGCCATTAATTTCTCCTTTTTCTTTAAAAATACCATGAATTTCCAAGCTGATTACTACCAGCTTAATATTTGTAAACATAATTATTGCAATTTGACTATGTTGAGCGTAGTATTTGTTAAGTGCCGCAAAAAGGTGATTTGCAGGCTGAAACAAGTGTAATCAGTACAATTATGGAATATGTTATGGCATTAAATTTTCAAGAACTTGTATTTAATTTATCAAAATTTTGGTCGGATTACGGCTGTATTATTCAGCAGCCTTATGATATAGAAAAAGGTGCTTCCACAATGAATCCCGCAACTTTTTTGCGTTCATTGGGGCCTGAACCATGGAATACTGCAATGATTGAACCATGCCGCAGACCGACCGACGCAAGATATGGTGAAAACCCCAACAGACTCGGTCATTATTATCAGTTTCAGGTGATTCTAAAACCTTCTCCGGATAACGCTCAGGAGCTTTATTTAAAAAGTCTTGAAGCTATGGGAATTGATTTAAAAGAGCATGACGTAAGATTCGTTGAAGATAACTGGGAGTCTCCGACTCTGGGTGCAGCCGGTGTAGGCTGGGAAGTCTGGCTTGACGGAATGGAAATTACACAGTTTACATATTTCCAGCAGGTCGGCGGGTTGGAAGTTAAGCCTGTTGCTCTGGAATTAACTTACGGGCTTGAGCGTATCGCAATGTATTTGCAAAATAAATCTTCTGTTTATGACATTATGTGGAACGATAAACTCAAATACGGCGAAATATTTTTGCAAAATGAAATTGAGCAATCAAAATATAATTTTGAAGTTTCCGATGCAAAAAGCCTTTTTACAATGTTTGACCTCTATCAGAAAGAAGTTGATAATTGTATTAATGCAAAATTGGTGCTTCCGGCATATGATTATGTTTTAAAATGCTCTCATACATTCAACCTTTTGGATGCAAGAGGTGTTATAAGCAAAGATGAAAGAATTAACTTTATAAACAGAGTAAGAACAATGGCATCGGCCGTTGCAAAATTATATGTAGCACAAAGAGAAGAACTCGGTTTCCCTCTTTGTAAATAATAAGGAAAATAGATGGCAGAAAAATACAGTCGCGCAACATTAACCCGTAATTTTTTGAAAACCATAACAAGAATCAAAAAGCCTGATGAAATGCTTTCGGAAGCAAAGGCTGAAGGTTTGGAAAAAACTCTTGGAGTCTGGGATTTAATTATTCTGGGTGTCGGCGCAATTATTGGGTCCGGAATCTTTGCAATTGTCGGGATTGCTGCAGCCGGAAGTGCTGACGGTTCAGCTTTGGGGGCAGGGCCTGCCTTAATCGTTTCAATGGTAGTTGCGGCTATTGCCTGTGTTTTCTCGGCTCTTTGTTATTCAGAGTTTGCAACAATGATTCCTGTCTCAGGCGGTGCATATATTTATACTTTCGCAACTCTGGGCGAGTTTGCGGCATGGATGGTCGGCTGGGTTTTAATGCTTGAATATGCAATAGGATTTATTGCTGTTGCCTGTGCATGGTCGAATCATTTCGTTCAGTTTTTAAGCGGATTTGACAAATATTTGCCCGCATGGCTTGCCAATCCTCCGGTATGGCTTGTAAACGATCCTTTCTCCGCCGCTAAAATAGTTGCGGAAAATCCGGATACTTTTGTTCCGACATTATTCGGGCTGCCGATTTGTATTAACCTTCCGGCAATTATAATGGTGCTTTTATCCACTGCAATTCTTGTTAAAGGTACAAAGGATTCTACAAAAATGACTGCTGTTATGGTTGTTGTTAAAATGGCTGTAATTGCATTGTTTGTTGTAGCCGGTGCATTTTACGTTAAACCTGATAACTGGGTTCCGTTTGCGCCCAACGGTGCGGCTGGAATTTTTGCCGGCGCATTTATAATCTTTTTTGCATATATCGGATTTGACGCTATTGCAACGGCGGCTGAGGAGTGCAAAAATCCTCAAAAAGATTTGCCGGTGGGTATTATCGGTTCATTAATCGTGACAACAATCGTTTACGTTCTTGTTGCGTTAATTTTGACAGGTCTGCAGGATACGAGCGCATCTGTTTCGTCAGCATTCTTGAAAGCTCCGATGGCATATTGTTTAAAACTTATAAATCTTAACTGGGCAGCAGGTCTTGTATCAATCGGATCGCTTGCTGGGCTTACATCGGTATTACTTGTTATGGAAATGGCAGCAACAAGAATTTTGTATGCAATGAGCCGTGACCATTTTATATCTGCGCGATTCCAAAAGTTACATCCTAAATTCAAAACACCGCATGTCTTGACATGGACTGTCGGACTTCTGGCTGTAGTCGGTATTTTAACACTCAATCTTGATGTTGCTGCAGAGTTGTGTAATTACGGAACATTTACTTCATTTATTGTTGTTTGTGTTGCGGTTTTAATCCTGCGTAAAACTGACCCGAACCGCGAGCGTCCGTTCAAAGTTCCTTTTTCGCCGGTTGTTCCGTCTCTTGGCATAATTTGCTGCGGAGGGCTTATGATTTATAAATCAATGCAGCCGTCAAGTTCAGCGTTGTTATTCCCTGTGTGGCTCGGCGTAGGTGCAATGATTTATTTGTTGTACGGGTTCGTCAAAAACAGAAGAAATGAAAACAAAGTTCATATTGAAAAAGTAGAACAGCGAAGAATTGAACTGAAAAAATAACAAAAATAAATACACTCTATGCGGAAATATAAAAATGGAAAGAAGTATGATTAAAAGTATATTATCAAATGCATTAAAAACGAAAAGCCCCGATGAACTTATTGCAACAAGTAAAAAATCAGAATTGAAGAAAACCTTGAATGTTTTTGATTTGATTGTAATCGGGATTGGTGCAGTTGTCGGAACAGGTATTTTTACTATAATCGGAAGTGCAATTCAGGGCGGTCCGGAAGGTGTTGGTGCAGGCCCTGCAGTTATTGTTTCAATGGTTTTAGCAGTAGTTGCATGTATTTTTTCAGCACTTTGCTACAGTGAAATCGCTGCTATGATTCCTGTAGCCGGAAGTGCTTATACTTATACATACGCAACCATGGGTGAATTTATGGCATGGATGGTCGGTTGGATTTTAATGCTTGAGTATGCAATCGGAAATATTACGGTCGCAAGTGCCTGGACAGGATATTTTACCCAGCTCTTGAAAGGTTTTAAACATATCTTGCCTGATTTTGTTGTCAACTTTCCTCTCTGGCTCAGAATGGATTACCGTTCAATTGCTGCAATGTGTGATAAATACGGTATGGATATTCACGATAAAATCCCTTATATTTTCGGACATATTCCTGTTGCAATGAATTTGCCGGCAATTGCGCTCGTTTTGATTTTGACATTGCTTTTAATCAAAGGGGTAAAAGAGTCAACAAGATTTGCAAGTGTTATGGTTGCCGTAAACCTTTTGATAATAACATCATTTATCGTTGTCGGCGCGTTTTACGTCAAGCCTGAAAATTGGACGCCATTTGCGCCGAACGGATTCAGCGGAATTTTCATGGGTGCGTTTTTAATCTTTTTTGCATATATCGGTTTTGACGCAATATCAACGACTGCTGAAGAAACCGAAAATCCGCAAAGAGATTTGCCTATCGGAATTTTAGGTACATTATTTATTTGTACGGTTTTATATATAGGTGTTGCACTTGTTTTGACAGGAACTGTTCCTTTCGGACAAATTGATACACAGGCGCCGATTGCACACGCAATGAGATATATTCAAAAAGATTGGTTTGCAGGACTGATTTCGGTTGGTGCTCTTTGCGGGCTTACATCAGTGCTTTTGATTTATCAACTTGGAACAACGCGTATTTTATATGCAATGAGCCGCGACAGATTTTTGCCAAAATCTTTGCGTCTGATTCACAAAAAATTCAGAACACCGCATGTTTTGACATGGATAAGCGGAATTGTCGTCATTGTGTGTTCTTTAATTATGGATTTAAATATCTCTGCAGAGTTATGCAATTTTGGAACCTTCACATCCTTTATAATTATCTGTATTGCGGTTTTAATCTTAAGAAAAACTGATCCTGACAGACCGCGACCTTTTAAGGTTCCATTTTCACCGTTTTTCCCGATTCTTGGAATTATTACCTGCGGCGGATTGATGATTTATTCAATGAAATTTTTAACTACATCATCATTGTATTTCCCGCTCTGGCTGTTGATGGGTGTTGCAATTTATGCGGGCTACGGCTATGAACAAAAACGTCTGGAAGAAAAACAAAAGGCGCAGAGAACTTTAAAACAGCCAAAAGTTGAAGTCTAAATAATAATATGATATAATAAACAATAATGATATTATAAGGAGCTTAAAAGTATGGAAACTATTGATATGACTGAGTTTCAGGGGGGGGGGGGCAACCTGTAAAACGGCTCCTGATTACAATTTAACAATTGGTCATCCTGAACTTGATTCAGAATCTCTAAATAAAGAAATAGATTCCGGCTCGGAGGCCGGAATGACAAAGCCGTCGCATGTGCATCTATCATGTCATTCTGAGCTTGACTCAGAATCTATCAATGCTGATAAAAACATCCTCACCTCAGGTGTCCAAAATGACAAATCTAGCCGCAAAGCCGCCTTTACCATGGCAGAGGTTCTTATAACACTCGGCATAATCGGAATAGTTGCGGCGATGACGCTGCCGTCGCTAATCGGCAAATACCAGAAACAGGTAACTGTTTCAAAACTTCAAAAGGTTTATACAACACTCAATCAGGCTCTTGAACGTTCGGAAGTAGATCATGAAGATTACAAGTATTGGCCGTCAGGTTTTGATATAGGGGCTGAAAACTATTTTAACGAATACTGGAAACCATATTTAAATGTTGTTCATGTTTGCAAGACATATAAAGACTGTGGCTTTAATATCTCTCAGCCCTGGACACAGTTGAATAATACAAAGTTTGATTTTTCAGTAGTTGCAGCTCCGGCAAGAACAGCTTTTTATCTGCCGGATGGTGTTCTTGTATTGATTATTACAGCGGGATATAATCCGGAAGGTATAGCGAATGAAGCCGATTGGATTATTGTCGATGTCAACGGTGGTAAAAATCCTAACCGCATAGGGCGTGATGTGTTTATGTTTTCAAAAACATCGGAAAAGAGTGCTAAAGGTATTCTGCCTTATGGGTATGATAAAACGCCCGTGGAAATTGCTGCCAGCTGCAGTAAAAATGGAAACGGACGTTACTGTTCTGCAAAAATTATTGGTGACGGTTGGCAAATTAAACCGGATTACCCTTGGTAAATAATTATTAAATTATCCACAGAATTCTTGTAATTAAAACTTCAGCAGGTACAATAAGTGTAGGGAAAACGCATTTTCCGTTCTGCGTTTTTATTATTACACAGCCAGTGGCATGTTTTAATGTGTACAAATTTATAAATATATAAGAGGGTTAAACAAATATGATTAAACTGAATTACAAGAACGTTGATGCTCAAGTGATCGGACAGGAAAACGGTTTGAATTTGGCGGAAGAATTTGAATGCTACAAAGACAAAATAGTACATATTATTGCAGATTTAAACAAACGAAAAGATAAAAACGGTCAATGGCTTCAATGGATGAATTTGGGTTATAACGAAGAAACTCTCTGGTATGTAAAAGAATATGCCGCTATGGTTAAAGGCCGTTTTGATAATATTCTGGTTCTTGGTATCGGCGGCTCTGCATTGGGGGGAATCGCAGTGACCGAAGCTCTTTTAAAGCCTTACTGGAATTTATTGTCTGATGAGCAAAGAGACGGTATGCCGCGGATTTTCTTTCTGGATAATATTGATCCGGATACTATTAACGGACTTTTTGAAGTTCTTGATTTAAAGAAAACTCTCGTAAATGTAATTACAAAATCGGGTTCAACTGCCGAAACCATGTCACAGTTTATGATTGTTAAAGATAAACTTGAAAAAGAACTGGGGGAAAATTACAGATATAACGTTGTTGCAACAACCGATAAGAAAACAGGAATTTTAAGACAAATTGCAGAGCAGGAAGGTTATAAAACTTTTGTTGTACCGGATGATGTCGGCGGAAGATTTTCTGTGTTTTCAGCAGTGGGTCTGCTTCCTTTTGCTCTTGTCGGACTTGATATTGACGAGATGGTTAACGGTATAAAAGACATGGATTTGGCGCTTAAAAATACTGATATTCATAACAATATCGCTGCTCAAAATGCTCTGATTCATTATCTTATGGACACCAAAAAGGGCAAAAATCTTTCTGTTATGATGCCTTATTCAAGCCGTTTAAAATACGTTTCTGACTGGTACGTTCAACTATGGGCAGAGTCTCTCGGCAAAAATAAGGACAAGGACGGTAATGACGTAAATATTGGTCCTACTCCGATTAAAGCTCTGGGGGCAACAGATCAGCATTCACAAATTCAGCTTTATAATGAAGGCCCGAATAATAAGGTAATAAATTTTATAAGAGTGGAAAACTTTGACTCTACTCTGGAAATTCCGAATATTTTTGAATATACGGGAATAGGATATCTGGGCGGAAAAACGATTAATCAACTTATAAATGCAGAAGCTGATTCAACAAGAGTTGCTCTTTCTGATTATAACCGTCCGACTGTCACAATTACACTGGAGCGTGTTGACAGCTATAATGTTGCACAGCTTCTTTATATGCTGGAAGTTCAAACTGCAATAGCTGGTGAACTGTATAATATAGATACCTTTAATCAGCCGGGAGTTGAACAGGCGAAAAATTATACATACGCTTTGATGGGCAGAAAAGGTTACGAAGAATCCGCTCAAACATTGCAGTCAAAAATGGCAATGGTATAGTTCTTTTTTATAATAAACATATAAAATACAAATAGAGACTTGCGATTTTGCAAGTCTTTATTATATTATTAAATAACAGGGGTGTTTACTAAATTTCATGAAAATTATAAAAAAAATAATATTAGCGTCAATTATAATTACTTTTGTTCTGATTTTGAATTTAAAATCAGGATTAAATAATAATATGGTTTTAGCTGATACAACATTGAAAGCAGGAATTTCACTGGTGGAAAATGTTCCGAAAGGTTTATTCGGTACATGGCGCGTTGTTGCTGTTCTTGAGAATACAGACAGCCCCGAAGTTTTTCGAAATAAGTCCGCTGATTTGTGGAACCTCTCAAGAAATAATAACGTCATGAATTTAAGCAATCCGTTTACCGGAGCCTCTGCTGATCTGGCAGTTGAATTTGTAAAAGGCAACGTTATTAAATTTACGAAAGAGGGTGTATCAGACAACAAAAAATTGACGGATACTGTTGAGATAAAACTTGACGGAAACAGGTTCACAGGCAAAAATTATTTGACTTTAAAAACTCTTTCAAGCACTGATAACAGTGTTATAAAGGTTCAGAGTGCGGTTTACGTGCTTGCCGGTGAAAAAATTTCAGGTATGAGTGTATTAGATAAATGAGGATAAGATATGCAAAGTTATGAATTTGATACGGTAATTTTAGGCGGCGGACCGGCCGGATTAAGTGCAGGAATATATGCAAGCCGCGGGGCTGTTTCAACGGCAATAATAGATGTTTCAATGCTTGGCGGCCAGCCTTCCAACTATCTGGAACTGGAAAATTATCCGGGATTTCCGATTGTTGGCGGATTCGATTTAATGGAGAAGTTTGAAGAACATGCAGACAAATTCGGAGTTCAAAAATTTCCAATGCAAGAGATTGAAAGTTTGGATTTAAAATCAGAGCCTAAAGTAATTCTTACAAAAGAGGCGGAATTTAAGGCTAAAACCGTGATTATTGCCTGCGGAGCACAGCCGATGAAACTTGGTGTGCCTGGTGAAGCTGAATTCGTCGGACGCGGCGTAAGTTATTGCGCTGTTTGCGACGGAGCATTTTATAAAAATAAAGTAGTGGCAGTTGTCGGCGGAGGAAACGCGGCAGTTGAAGAAGCCATGTATTTAACAAAGTTTGCGGATAAAGTATATGTAATTCACAGACGAAATGAGCTTCGCGCAGACAAAATTGTTCAAGAGCGTGCCTTTAAAAATGAAAAAATAGAATTTATCTGGGACAGTGTCGTAAAAGAAATAAAGGGTGATGATTTGGTTCACACGGCAGTTCTGGAAAACGTAAAGACTCATGAAATTTCAAATCTGCAGGTTAACGGCGTATTCCCGTATATCGGCATGGTTCCGAATATTGAAAATATTAAAGGGCAGGTTGAACAGGATGCAAACGGTTTTATTATAACTGATGAAACCATGAAAACATCCATTGACGGAGTTTACGCAGTGGGCGACGTCAGAAAAACTCCGCTGAGACAGGTAATAACAGCGGCTTCTGACGGTGCGGTCGGTGCTGTTTATGCGGTTAAATATCTTGAAAGCCTGAAAGAAACTGTTCGTGCATAGTTTTTACAAATGTTCGCACAGCAGAAGTTTTATGCCTGAAAAAGAGCCGAAAGGCTCTTTTTAGTATGTTGCATTTTTAAATTCTTGATTTAAAATATATTTGTCAACTTAGAGCGGTATCGTCTAGGGGTCAGGATAGCAGATTCTCATTCTGTTGACACGGGTTCAAATCCCGTTGCCGCCGGTAATTTTTCAAACGGGCTATGAAAAATCAGCGATTACTTCCTGATAATATTTGGGCTCATTGCATTTGGCAAATTTTTTGCTTTTTCTCTCTTCATTAAAAACAATTTTGTTTTCCAGCGGCACTAAATTTGATGCGCCTCTCAAAAACATTTCATACATAACATCCAGATGTCCTATGTCAAGAGCGCGGTAGCCGTTGTTTGCAAGTTCATACGCAAGAACTGTTGCAGTAGGGCCTAATGCCAGCAAAAACAGTTTATCTTTCGGCTGTTTTAATGCTTCTGACAAAATGTCTTTATATTTTGAAAATGCGTTTATGTTAGGGCAAACAATCCTTTTTATGGATGCGGCATTTGCAAATAAATCATTACCTATTCCAAGATAAGTTCCTTTGCCTTCAATTATGACTATTTCCTTGTCCTGCCAGAGCTGTTTGAATTTGTTATAGTAAATTTCTCCATCTGTTTTGGTTTTAAATCTAAACTGGCGTGTAATAAATGCATCACAATAAACAGTATCAAAACTAATGTATTTGTAAAGCTCTTGCCTTAAAAGAGCGAGAACTTTTCTGAAATAATCACTCTCACAATATCCGAATGTGTCCGGAATGCCTGCAATAAGGTTAGGATGTTTGTTTTTTAGAACCTCTTTTAATTTATCGGCAAGCTCTCTGTCATATTTTTGAAAATTTATGCCCTCGCCAAACATTAGTTTGAATTCGCCATCACCAAATCTTGCAAGCGATTTGTTTGTATCTGCAAGCATGTTTAAACTTTCATTCAATCTTAAAACCTTAGGAAGTTTTACATTTTTTAAAGTTCTTTCGTCCGCAAGTTCATAAATGAGGTTTTCAAATCTCTCATCAAGTTTCTTGGCTTTGAAAGGAAACTGAAATTTTATATTCATGCCAAAAAATTTAAAATTTAGCCTTTTGGTTATTTTGTTATACATTTTAATCGTCCGTTTTAAGTTATCATATCTCAATTAAAATTCAATTGTCAATTTGCCTGAATCTGCAATTCTACGCAAAAAAAAAGTTGCCTTTAATAGGCAACATTAAATAAACACGAGGATATTAAGAGAGAGAGTATAAAAAATCTTTTTCTTTAAATTCGTCCTAGTTAGAACATCTTTTATATATTGTTTCTGTTAACCAATCGTAACTTTTAATTCCCTTACATTTATATAAAGTATTTTTGCTCTGAAAAATTGACTTAATAAATAAATTTGTTACAAGGTTGTAACAAATCCTATAAATGGTTGTATTTTTCGTAAAGTTCTTGTCATACATTGATAAAAATGGTATAATTTTAACTGTAAGAATTGAGAGGAATTATGGGCGATAGCAGTTTTGATATAGTAGCATTTCTTGAAAGAGCCGTAGCAATCGGTGCATCGGATATTCACCTGTCTGTAAACGAATATCCCGCAATTAGAAAAGACGGTAAGATTATAAAAATAAATATGCCGGTTCTGACCGAAACTGATATAGACGAAGCCTATGGCGCTTTGTTGCCGGCAAGTATAAGTGCTTCAAAACTGGATTCTATTTTTGATCTGGATTTTGCGTATGAAATTGTAGGTTGTGCCCGTTTTCGTGTTAATTTGAGCAAGCAATTGGGTAGATATTCGCTTGTTATAAGAACAATTCCCTATGATATTAAAACAGTTTCGGAATTGAATCTGCCAAAGGCAATCGAACAGTTTTCAACCTTAAATAACGGACTTGTTTTAATAACCGGACCGACAGGAAGCGGCAAATCAACAACAATAGCTTCATTAATAGATTATATAAATATTAATTATCCAAAACATATTATTACTATTGAAGACCCTGTAGAGTTTATCTTCAATAACAGAAAGGCAATAATTTCTCAAAGACAAATCGGTATTGATACAGCGTCATTTCCTGACGGCGTAAAATATGCACTGAGGCAAGATCCTGATGTTATTTTTATCGGAGAGATTAGAGACCGTGAAACTGTTATAAGTGCTTTAAAAGCTGCAGAAACCGGACACTTGGTGTTTGCAACAATTCACACAAATGATGCAGTTCAAACTGTAAACAGAATTGTAAACATGTTTGATCCGGCTGACAGATTGCATGTAAGAGAACAGATTGCTCAGATTTTAAGAGGAACCGTATCGCAGAGACTTGTTCCGCTGAGAGATTCTATGGGCAGACGTCCTGCAGTGGAACTTCTTGTAGTAACACCAACTGTCAAAGATTTTATAGAAAAAGATAAATTGGAGGATGTTTATGATTTGGTTCGTAAAGGTTCTTTCAATAATATGATTACCATGAATATGTCTTTGTATAACCTTTATACAGAAGGATTTGTTACTGAAGAAGTTGCTCTTGAATATTCCGATGATAAAAATGAATTGAAACAAATGTTCAGAGGTGTTTATCAAGGAACTTCTTCCGGCAAAGACAGGGATTATCAATAAATATGAACAATTTTGTAACTGATGCGATTAATCTGAAATCGTACAATTTAAGCGAATCAGATAAAATTATTGTCATGTATTCAAGGGACAGAGGGCTTATCAAAGGTGTGGCCAAAGGGGTTAAAAAGCCCAAAAGCAAACTTGGCGCCCGTATGGATTTGCTTGTTGCAAATAAATTAATGCTTTACAAAGGCAAAAATCTGGATACAATTTGTCAGGCTGAAGCCTTAAATACATTCAACAAAATCCGCCAGAACATGGATAAAATTTTCTATTCTCTTTATATAAGCGAAGTTGTTACAAATTTTGGCGTTGAAGATGATCCTTGCTCAAACGAAATATTTGATTTGCTTTACAAAGCACTTGATGCTATTGCTTCTGCGCAGGAGAAAATTGAAATACTTCTGGCTGTTTTAAAATTTCAGATGAAAATGATGGTTTTGTCGGGCTTTGGTATTGACTTGAATACGTGTTTAAAATGCGGATGTGATTTGGGTGACGGGAAAATGTATTTTTCTTTTACGTTAGGCGGGGTTATTTGTCCGGAATGTAACCAGTCTTACGGTATTCCGGTTGTTATGCATTACAAGTTGAGAGATTTTTTAAAAGCTCTTGAGCAAACTGATTTTACTGAAAAAAGTGATTTTGAAAGTAAAGCAACCGAAAAGATATGTAATGTTTGTTTTGAACTGTTAAAAGGATATATTAACGTGCATTCCCCCAGAAAATTTAATTCAACCGGAATTTTGCAGGAAATAAGATAGGAGGTTTGATGTTTAAAAATTTGTTTGATTTATCAGTAAAACGAAGCGGATTAAATGCTTTTGGCTTTTACATTGTATATGTTCTGCTCGGTGGACTATTTTGCGGATTGTTTTGTGGTGCACTTGCAGTAGTATATTGTACGTTAAATCAGACAGTGTGTTCAGCTAACGGAGCTGAAGTCGGGTTGCATATTGGAAAAACTTTCGGAGTATTCTGTGCCGGACTATTTACTTTAGCGTTTGGAATTGCTCTTTTAACTATGAAAAAACTCTGGAAATCTGTTCCAGCGGTACTTCTATTCCTTGCATCTCTTCCGGCATCTCTGGTTTTCGGGTGTATAGTTTCTATGATTTTACTTGCGATTATAACAACCTTCGGTGATAAAATTGATATGAAGGATAACGAAGAACCACGTCAGGAAACTTAAAACGAAAATCCGCCTCAATAATATACCGTTGGCTAATGTGTGAAAATTTCCCCTGTTGTAAATTTTAAGTTGATGAGCAACAGGAGAAAAGAATGAAAAAAATAATTTTGTTATTATTATTGTTGGTTTTTGGGCTTAACGCATATGCTGCGACACGGACAATAAGAACGTATCGTCCGATACCGTATCGAAGAAGTTCAAATCCTTTTATAAGACCTTACAACACATATCACGGAAGATACTACGATAGAAATTATAACAGAGCTTATTATAATAATCGTTACTACAATTCTGGATATCATTATTATCCGCGCAGAAGCGGAATTTCTAACGGGTTACGTATTCTTAATCGTCCTGCATACAGAAGTAATTTTTATTTCGGCCCTCGATTTGGCAGCCGTTTCAGATTTAGAAGTGAGATGGCATCCGCTTATGTTCCTGTTTCCTATAATTCAGATGTAAATGATCCGAGGGTTTCTCTTGTTGAAAAGAATATTTACGGAAAATCTTTTGAACATCAGGAAATGAATCTGAGATTAAACCGTCTTGAAAAATCCATGTTTAACAAAACTTATCCTTCAATGAGTGTTAAGGAAAGAATTGATAATCTGTTTGTAAATTATAACAGTGAAATTCAACAGGTCTCTCCAAAAGAATTGAGTTCTCTTGAAAAACGCGTTTTTAAAAGAACTTATGAAAACGATTCCGAAGCGGATAGAATTTCACGGTTAGAAGAAAACGTTCTCGGAGCAATTCAACAAGGCGATATGAACAACCGTGTGGAGAGACTTAACAGAGCTGTTGCAGGCAGAAAATTCACAGCTCCTGTTGAATCACCTTACGGAACATGTTATGGAGGTTATATGCCGCAAATGTATAATCAATCAGGTTGGCGCGGGGCTTTAAGCTCTCTTGGGTCTATTTTTTCAGGCGGATATCCGACAGGTTACACTCCGCAAATTGCACCATATGATTCATTTAACTTCGGATTTGACGATGGCGGAACTTCATCAATGTACACCGGAAACCGAGGTTATATGTACCATAATACAAGACGCGGAACCGGTACAAGTGTTCAAATTCTTGACTAATACAAAAATATCATTAAATTAATATCATACAAATAGATGTATGCTGCACTTTCAAAATAAGTGATAATCTAATTAAGAAAGTGTAAAAAATGCCTTTTAGATATCGACTGCAGAAAGTACTGGACTTTAGAATCCGTAAAAAAGAAGAACAGCTTTTAGTTGTTCAAAAAGCACAGCAGGCAGTATTTATTGCAGAAGAAAATATCCGCAAAAACAACGAAGAAATTCGTGAAACGCAGATAAATATGCGAAAAGCGGATCCCCTAATGTATGATATATATGATAAATATCTTATACATTTGTGGGAAAAGGCGGAACAACTGGAACAGATTCGCGCGGAAGCCCAACGGATTCTTGATATGGAAAAAGCCAAACTGGTAAAGTTGGAGCAGGCGGTGAAAGTTCTGGAAAAGCACAAAGAAAAGAACAAAGAAGCCTACATTGAGGAAGAGAAGAAAGCAGAATTAAAAGGATATTCCGAACTCGGTGTGCAAAGGTTTTTTCATCAGTCGCAGGAGCGGCTTGAAGAGGAAGAGTTAGAACTGTTAAAACAGCTTCAGGAGCTGGAGGACTAATGAATATAGATACATCAACAGTTTCAGCAGGTAATGATTTAACAAACAAGGTGCTTACGGCGCAGACGACAAAGTTGTCAGGCAGTAATGCCTTTAAATCTCAATTAAGCAGTCTTTCATCAAATACAAAGTCTGATGAATCTGAATCAGTGTCTTCCAATACTGTAAATGCGGAAGAAAAAACATCTGATGTACAAGAAGATTCAGCGGCTGATGATGACAAAAAAGCTGAAGCTAAAGGTGATGAAAAAACTCAAAATTCAGAGAATAAACAGGATAATACTGTTAAAAATGAGGATAAGCAGCAAGGTCAGCAAAACAATTCTCAAAACGGCGGACAACAAAATCCTCAAAATCAAGCCTCAGCCGAACTTTCGGATGAAATTAGTTCAATTTTAAAACTTAACGGAAAAATAAGTGATGTTAATGCTTTTCAGAATCAAACATTTATATCCGGAATCAGTGAAGAAGTGTTTACATCAGCACCTGCTCTTGATTACAGTAAAATTTCAATGTCTCAGGATGATGCATTGTTTTTTGCAAATCTTGTGACAAAAACGGATATGTCAATGCAAAGTATTGCAGGTGAATTTCAAAAAGAACTTTCAGCCGGAAATGTTCAAAATGTTCAAAAAACAGCTAAAGTATCCTCTGTTCTTATGGATGCACTTTCAGAATCTATGAAAACAGGCAAGGCCTTCAGAATTGATTTTGATAAAGATGTTTCCGTTGTTATGAGGGTTGATAGAGACGGAAATTTAAATGCAAACTTTATCCCGGGAGACAAGGCAGTTGAAGCATATTTAAAAAATAATATTTCATATTTAAGACAGCGTTTTGACGAACAAAATCTGCCTTATAACGAATTGACATACAGCAGACACCGCCGTCAAAATCAAGAAGAGGAAAAACGTAATAACAAGGAGAATAATAATGAATGATTCATACGTTACAGCCTTAAATACCCAAAAATCGACCCAGAACTGGATGGATGTCATTGCGCATAACATGACAAATATTTATACACCCGGTTTCAGGGAACAACAGGTGAATTTTAAAACCTTTTTGGGCGGCGCAATTGCTGACGACTATGATAAAAAAACGGGACAGGGCAAATCAACCCCCGGTACTTCTCAAGATAATTTATTTTTAGAAGGCAAGGGCTTTTTCCTGACCAAAACTCCTGAAGGCAAAAGTGTTTATACAAGATTGGGTGAATTTACTTTTGACGGTGAAGGAGTTTATCGAGCAAAGAACGGTAATACTGTGCAAGGCTATATCCTGAATGATAAGGGTGAAATTATGCAGGGTACCAAGTCTGTTTCGCAGGATTTGTACGAGCAGACTGCGTTGAAAGGCGGTTCGCTTGACATTCCGACAACAAATATCAAGATGTGGATTGACCCGAGCAACGGCAAATATCTCGGAAAATATGACGATTATGAAATAAAAGAAGACGGAACTATTTACGGAAAAGCTGATGGCGGAAAACGTACTATTCCTTTGTATAGAATAACAACGCGAAATTTCCATAATGCAGCGGCTCTTTATGAAGTTAAAGAAGGCTACTTTATTGAAACGGAAGCCTCAGGCAAACCTGTTTTGGGTTCAGGTCAAATACGTTCAGGTCTCTTAGAAATGTCAAACGCTGATTTTAAAGGTAATATTTCTTATTTCCAGATGGCAAAACTACAGATGGAAATTTCAAACAAACTTATTTCAACAAACAAAGAGCTTTTGGAAGAAGCTCTCCGGTTAGTTGGAAGCTAGACTTGTAATTCTGTATTTTTAATGGTTTTAAACTCCATTTTACAAAGGAACTTGAAAAAGTTCCTTTTTGCTTATATAAAGGCGTTGCTTTTATTATCCTGAATTTCAGCAAGAATTTTAAGAATTTCTTCCGAAAGGTCATTTTTGCCGTTAATATTTATTTTTACAAGATTTGCAAATTCAGATTTCTTAAATTCGTGAAGTCCGCGGTGTTTAAAGATTTCCTCCAGAATTTTAACTTTAGGCCCATTTTCATCAAGAAGTTTCAAATCAATAACGGAAATGTTTTTAAACGCGTATGTAAGCGTTCTTTCAATCAACTGATGAGGCAAAAGATCTTCAAATTCACCGCAGTTTAAAATATAAACATTGTCGCCCTGTCGAAGTCTTTGATTTATTAATTTGACATTTTCCTCAGCGTCTTTATCAAGAAGCACGAATATCGGAATTTTTAAATTTTGAGAAAGTTCATAATATGTTTTTACAACCTGATTTTTCCCGCCTGCGGAAATTATGTGGATGCCGTTTTGGTCAAAATTAAAACCGTATATATCAGCAAATGCAGGCAGCAGGGTTTCTTCGGTTATCCCTTCACAGATAATTACTTTTTCAACCGGAAAATGAAGAAACTTATCTCTTCTTGAAGCTCGCAAGTCATCCGAAACAGCAAGTTCTTTAAGCCATTGAAGATTTTTTACTTCATTTTCAGATAACAGATTTAAAAAAACTTTATAATTTATTCTGTTTTTCAAAAGCTCTTCTGTCTGCCCTGAAAGATTAAATATAGAATTTTCATAATCAAAAAGTCTTTGATTTATCATTAAATCACCGTCGGATTTGATATTTAAGGCTTCAAGCGAAAAGTTTATTATTTTTTCTGCCAAGTCCTTCAAAATTTTATAATCAAAGCCTTCAAGTTCCTGTTTTTTTAATTTAGGTAATATTAAATTGGAAAGAATTATCTCTTTGAATACCCGCAGATATTTGACTTCCGGATTTTTAAATCTTGTCAGACGGTCAATAGAAATTATTAATTGTTCTTTTGTAAGCGGTTTAATTTTTATCTTTTCCAATATTTCCTCGTTACATTTGTTAACTGTTTTTTCTCTTTAATAGCAATTTTTTTATAATTGTGTTGTTTATATAAATAAGTGGAGTGAATAGTAGTGTATTCGGTAGGCTTAAATTCTCGTCAATATAATTATAACACAACAGGCGGTATGAGAACGTCTGCAGTAAAAATTGATGAACAAAATGTTAATGTTCAGCCGGTTTCATATGCTACAAATCCTATAAATAATACAATTCCGTTTAATCCTTCATTTGCGGCATCTTCATTGCGTACAAGGCTAAGCGGCAGAGAAGAAAAGAATAAATATGCAACAATAACCGAAAAACTCGATAAAAATTCTAAGAAGCAGTTAAAAGAGATGCTTAAATCCGGTGTGCTTTTAAATGCCAATTCTAATGACAGATCAACGGTTCTTGACAATCTTTATAAAATTGCGGTTAATGAGCGCGCAAACGGCCTGCCTAATGATGTTATTTTAAAAGAAACAATTGCAATATTGCATGATCCGCATGTAATTACACAGCAATTCGGAGATATTCCCAAATACTTAAATCCTGTTTTCGTTGACAAATATATGGATGATAACAAAATGAATAAGGACAAACTTATTCCCAGAAAACTTGCGGAACTTGAGATAAATGTTGAGCATTCAGGCACTTGTGTTGCTTCCAGTATTGAATTTAATCTGGCAACCAAAATGCCCGCTGAGTTTGCAAGATTTGTAGAAGGCATAAGTTCTCCCAAAATAGCGGTTGATAAGACAATACAATTAAAAAATCTTACCGATAATACTCTGGATTCCATATGGCTTTTGAACGCATTTGAAGTTCCGTTCAAAATGGACAATTTTAATAACGCTCATCTAACACTTTCTCCTGATAAAAATGCTATTTTGCGTGCAAGAATGCAAGTTACAAATAAAGACCCGAATGAAAGATCTGCGGTTGATGTTTTAATGCAGTCAACATTAATGCAGATTGGTTCTCAGCAGACTTACGATTCGTTAAGCGATATTCGTAAAGGAAAATTCAATCAGAAAGATAAAGGTCTGATTGAATTTGAAAAAACATTCACCGAGTCAATTGTTGAAGATAAAAACAAAATTTCGGTTACTTATCAAACTGTAGATGATAATGAGCGTCTGGTTGGATATGAAACTGATTTTGAAACAATGAAACGACAGATTCTTGAAGCATTGAATATTGGCGAAAATGTAATCATTGGATATATTCAGGTCGATAATAATAACTATATTATTAACGGACATGAAATAACAATAACCGGATATAGATATGATAAAGACGGCAAATTGATATTTATATGCAATGACACTGACGATGATGTTCCGAATGCAATAGAATACAGTGCGGAATATTTGCTGCCCAAAATCCACCACGCAGGGCTTCCGCAGGAAGTTGTAAAAGAAGATGTAAAACTCGTTGAAAACTGGGTGGAAGGTTTGAAATCTTATAATGAAATGAAGAACAATAAGCAGAATGAAGAAAATACCTCGAACAATGTTCAGGCTGCTTAATGCTTCTTAACAAACAAAATTTAAAAAGCAATTTTTATTTTGACAGACGTTATCAATAGCAGAAATAAGGTTTACAGATATGATAAATAACAATTTATACCCGAATACAAATTTATTGAAGCCGTTTACACAAAAGCGGGGGGATGAAAACTATCAGCCTGCTCTTAAAAAGCATAACTCGCCTCTAAAGACGAGTATTTTTTATGTAAATGACGTTCACGGAAAAATGACAAATATGGAACGTATAAAAACCGTATCCGATATTTTTGATAAATCTCCGAAAGATGAAAATACCGCAAAGCTAAAACTTGCTTCAGGAGATATTATTCTGGGTGCAAATTTTATATCAAACATGGTCGCAAATAAATTTTTGAACTGGATAGGCGTTTCGGCAAACGCTCTCGGAAACCATGAAATGGATGTGATTCCGCCGCGGTTGGCAGAGTTAATGAAAAATGCCGATTACAAACTTCTTGCAATAAATGCAACTGTTGATCCTGCAAGTCCGATGTCCGGCAGAATAGGAAAATCAATTGTAGAAGAACATGACGGACAAAAATTCGGAATTATCGGAATTGCGCCCTCTGATATGGCAGAACGTGTTAAATTGAACGATTCTGTGAAAGACATTAAAATTGACGATTTTGATACGACAGTGAAAAAAGTTCAGGATGAAGTTAACAGACTTCGCGCGCAAGGAATAAATAAAATTATTCTTCTTTCACACAGCGGTTTTAAAAATGACAGACGCATAGCCAGAGAAACCGAAGGTATTGATATAATTCTCGGCGGACATTCTCATGATATGGTGAAAGATATTAAAGACGGCGAAAATCTTTTAAAATCCAAATCCGGCGAACCTGTTGTGATTACGCAAGCAGGCAAGGACGGGGA
Organism: Candidatus Gastranaerophilales bacterium; assembly: GCA_944325585.1. Taxonomy (GTDB): domain Bacteria; phylum Cyanobacteriota; class Vampirovibrionia; order Gastranaerophilales; family Gastranaerophilaceae; genus Scatenecus. The sequence goes on along the minus strand of CALVAS010000009.1, from coordinate 3,579 downwards.
AAATGTTGGCGTTCTGAATGTAGAATGGACAGAAGACGGCGTTTTAACAAAAATTCAAAACAACCTGATTAATACCCGCAAATTTAACAGAACGCTTCCTTCAAGAACCGCTGTTGAGGAAGTTATAGGTAAACCTGAGATTCTGGGCACTGTTAAATATGCTGATCCTGAACCTGAAAACAGGTTGGTTGCAAACAATCCCCACGGAAATTTAATTGCCGATGCAATGAGACATGAATTGGGAACGGAAATCGCAATTCTTAATGCAGGTAATATACGCGGACACTTTGATGTCGGAACAGTTGACAGCCGTCTGATAAATGATATTACACCGTTTGAGGACAAAATGATTGTGGGAAGTCTTTCAGAAAAAGATATTGTTGACGCGATTAAGGTCGGTGCAAAATCATTAGTTGCTCACAATTCAAAACCGGGAATTCTGCTGATTGCCGGCATGAATTATACAATGAACGATAAAGGCGAGCTTCTGTCGCTCAATTATATTGATAAAAACGGAGTTGAACATCCGATTGATGTGAAAAATCCTGATCCTAACCGCAAGTTTACCTGTGCAATGGATGACTTCTTCGCTATGGGAGGAGATAATTACCTGCCAAGCAACGAAAATCCTGATTTTATAATTAAAAAATATAATGTTGATAAAAATAAACTCGCCTGTGATTATATAAAGAAAATGGATAAACCATTGGAAATCAGAGATGATAAGCGGGTTAAAGTGGTTAAATCTTAATAATCATACTGCTCATGAGAATTTAAATATTCTTTGACAAAGTTTAAGGACGATTGTACAATCCGCGTGACCCGTGAGGGTGAAAGCCCGATTTGTGTTGCAATATCTTTAACCTGCATATTTCTGTAAAAACGATATTCAACAACGGTTCTTTCTTTTGGCGGAAGTTTGGAGATTGCAGCACGTATCATTCTTCCTAATTCCGTAATTTCAGCCTGTTCATCGGGAAGTGCATGGTTGTCTTTTAAGAAATCAAAAGGTGAATCATTGTCGCTGGCTGCTGCGGCAAGTCCGTCAATTGACAAAACGGTTTCGTAAATTGCTTCACGAACTTTTGCCTTTTGCATATCCATCCCTTCAACAGCTTCATCCGGTTCAACTTCATCATCTGCTTTGTGCTTGAGTGAATACCATTTATATCTTATTCTTAATTCGTTTCTGATAGCCCAGCGTACAGCAGTTGCAATGTATGCGGAATTGTATCTTGCAAGTTGTTCCGGTGTTTTGTTTTTAATAATTGCCTGAATTGCAATTATGCCGATTGACAATAATTCCTCATATTCAACCATATGAGAAGGTATTCTTCTATGCTCAACCTTCGCAACTTTCTTAACTATATCAAGGTATTCTTGTAATCTGTTATTTTCCTGCATAATCATGATTATTTTTTACTGTGAGGCTCTTTCTTTATTCTACTTTGGTTACGATTATTTTTCAAGTTGTAAACAAAAAGTAAAATTTCAGCGACTGCTTTGTATAGTTCCGGCGGAATCTGCTGGTTCAAATCCACCATCTTAAACAGTGCCCTTGCAACGGGCGGATTCTCTATAACCGGAATATTATGTTCTTTAGCAATAGTTATTATTTTTTTTGCAATCAACTCTGTACCTTTTGCGATAAGCATCGGGGAATCCATTTCTTCCGCTTTGTATTTAAGAGCACAGGCTATGTGAATAGGATTTGTTACAACGAAATCTGCATCAGGAACAGCATCCATCATTCCGCGTTGAAGCATTTGCATACGTCTTTGGCGGAGTGCAGCTTTAACGTTTGGATCGCCTTCAGTGTTTTTATATTCATCTTTAATCTCTTTAAAAGACATTTTTTGGTCTTTCAGAAACTTCCACTTGGTCACTCCGTAATCAGCTGCGGAAATTACAAGGAACGCAATACATGCTTTGAAGATAAATTCTGTAATGAGTTTGCCGAATTCAATCATGACTGCGAAGTTGTTATCTACCGCCGCAAGCATTAAAATATTTTCGATATGCGCCATATACACTGTCCAGCCGATATAACCGAGCAAAACAACCTTCACAATGTTTTTGAACAGTTCAAAAAGAGTTTTGATTGACATAATATTTTTAAAATATTTAGTCGGATTAAGTTTATCAAGTTTAGGGGCAAGCGGAGCCGTTGCAACAAGCGGCCCGACCTGAATAAAATCGGCAAGGATTGCAACGAGCCAGGCCAAAAATAAAATCGGCCCTATAATCAAAACAGCGGCTTTTGCTGTTACAGAGAATATATAAGCCATTCCTATTTTATCAAGGTGTGTATTTGGAATCTGTTCATACATCAGCGTAAACAGCTGGGAAATTTGTTCCCAGATAAAAGGTGCAAGTCCATATATTGCAGTAAATAAAATCAGCAAAGAAATCGCGGTTGAAAAATCTTTTGATTTAACAACCTGACCTTCTTTGCGTGCCTGTTCCAATTTTCTGGGCGTCGCATCAAACTGTTTATCTTCATCACCCATACTACTTCCTTCTTAATAATTATTATAGCATGGTCAAAAATAATTATTTGCTAGCTTTCTGAAACAATTTTAACCCCGCTGCTTGTTCCGAGGCGTTCGGCTCCTGCTTCAAGCATTTTTATAGCGGATTCTTTGTCTCTTATTCCGCCTGATGCTTTAACTTTCAATCCGTACGGAGAAACCGTTTCATACATAAGTTTTACATCTTCCTCTTTTGCTCCGACACCGTTTTTGACAAATCCCGTTGATGTTTTTACAAAATCAGCTTTTGCTTCGATACAAATTTCACAGGCTTTTTTAATTTCATCTTTTGTCAAAAGATCTGTTTCAAGTATAACTTTCAGCGGTTTATCTTTGCAAAATGCTTTTACTGTTTCAATATCATATTTTACAAATTCATAATCTTTGTTTTTTAATGCGGTTACGTTAATTACCATATCAATTTCATCAGCACCGTCTTCAACCGCAAGTTTTGTTTCATAGGCTTTTACTTCCGGTTTGTTTGCACCGAGCGGAAAACCGGCAACAGTCACAACTTTAACGTCGCTTCCTTTTAAGTGTTCTTTTGCAAGTTTTACATAGAGCGGATTTACGCAAATGCCGCAAAAGTTGTATTTTTTAGCCTCTTCAAAGAGTTTCATAAAATCTTCGTCTGTTGCATCCTGTTTTAAAAGTGTGTGTTCAATATGTTTGTTTAAGTTTTCCATAATTTCTCCTTTACCGTTTGGGTTTATAAAATGTTTTTCAAAATTTGTGATGTGGAATATGCCTTGTTCAACGTGAAAAAGTGAAGCCCCTTGACTTTATGTTTTAAAAGGTCTCTGCACTGTTCTGCTGCAAATTCAATTCCCAATTCTTTTATATACTCTTTATCATTCTGGTTGTTTATTATTTTTTCCAAAAAATTTTGCGGAATTGTTATTTTTGCAAGTTTTGTCATTTTTTCAAGCTGTTTAAGGCTTATAACCGGCATAATTCCTGCAACAACAGGCTTTGTGATACCGAAATCTCTGATACGGTTTACAAACTCATAAAAACGCTCATTTTCAAAGAAAAGCTGTGTTATTAT
>CALVAS010000008.1 GCA_944325585.1 Candidatus Gastranaerophilales bacterium | reverse complement strand
CAAAGGTATTATCTGCGAACGCTGCGGTGTTGAAGTTACTGATTCAAAAGTAAGACGTCAGAGAATGGGGCATATCAAACTTGCCGCTCCGGTTTCTCATATCTGGTTCTTAAAAGGTATTCCGTCATATTTAGGTTTACTTCTTGATATGACTTTGAAAGATCTTGAACAGGTTATCTATTTTAACAACTACGTAGTTCTTGATCCGGGCGAAAGCCAGTTTAAAAAACTTCAGCTTTTAGGCGAAGAAGAATATGAAGACTATATGGCTGAAAATGAAGATTCTACTTTGAAAGTTGGAATCGGAGCCGAAGCCATAAAAGAACTTTTGTCTGAAATTAATACAAAAGAACTTGCAGAAGAAATCAGAACAGAACTTGCAGGTTCAGTAAATTCAGTTCAAAAGAAAAGCAAACTTATCAAACGTTTAAGACTCTTAGACAGCTTGATTTCATCAGAAACGGATCCGACATGGATGATTATGGATGTTCTTCCTGTAACACCTCCGGATTTGAGACCGATGGTTCAGCTGGATGGCGGACGTTTTGCAACATCTGATTTGAACGACTTATACAGACGTGTAATCAACAGAAACAACCGTTTACAAAGACTTTTGGAAATGGGTGCTCCTGAAATTATCGTTCGTAACGAAAAACGTATGCTTCAGGAAGCAGTTGATGCTCTTATTGATAACGGCAGAAGAGGCAGAACAGTTGTCGGTCCGAACAACAGAGCATTGAAATCATTATCAAATATTATTGAAGGTAAACAGGGACGTTTCCGTCAGAACCTGCTCGGTAAACGTGTTGACTACTCAGGCCGTTCAGTAATCGTTGTAGGTCCGCAATTGAGCCTTAACCAGTGCGGTTTGCCGAAAGAAATGGCAATTGAATTGTTCAAACCGTTTGTTGTAAATAAACTTATTGAACGCGGATATGTTCAAAATATTAAATCAGCTAAGAAGAAAATCGAGCGCTCAGAAGCAATTGTTTGGGATATCTTAGAAGAAGTAATCGACGGACATCCGGTATTATTGAACCGTGCCCCGACCCTTCACAGATTAGGTATTCAGGCATTTGAACCGAAATTGGTAGAAGGCCGTGCAATTCAGCTTCACCCGCTTGTATGTACAGCGTTCAACGCAGACTTCGACGGTGACCAAATGGCTGTTCACGTTCCGCTTTCAATCGAAGCTCAAACTGAAGCAAGAATGCTGATGCTTGCAACAAACAACATTCTCGCTCCTGCGACAGGAAAACCGATTATCACACCGACACAGGATATGGTTTTGGGTATGTACTATTTGACAATCCTCAAAAATCCGGAATCAGATCCGAAAGGTTATTTCTACAACTTCCAGGATGCAATTTCAGCATTGGAAGTCGGTGTAATCGACCTTCACGACAAGATTGTTGTTCGTGACGAGCACGGCGGAAGAATTGAAACAACTGCCGGAAGAATTATTTTCAACGAGGCTGTAAGAAAAGCGCTTGCTTAATAACGTTTTGCCGGAAAGATTCTTGAAGGCACAAGCAGACTCAGTTCTCAGAAAAAATTCTAAGGTAATTCCAAAAAACGTAAGCTATATTAAAAAGAAAAAGGAAATATAGAATGGAAACATATACAAATTCAAAGAAAACTCTTGATTATATTAACAAGCAGATGGATAAAAAAGGTTTGAACAACCTTCTGTCTCAAATTTATCTTGAGTTTGGCGGGGCAAAAACCGCAGAACTTGCAAACAGTCTGAAAAATTTGGGCTATAAATATGCAACAAAATCAGGCACCACGATTTCAATTGCTGATTTGCAGGTTCCGTCAGTAAAGAAAGAACTGCTTCAGGAAGCAGAAAAAGAAATCGAAAAATCAACAAACAGATATTTAAAAGGTGAAATTACAGAGGTTGAAAGATATACAAAAGTTATCGACACCTGGTCTGAAACAACTGAAAAATTAACAGCACAGGTTGTTGAAAATTTTGATAAATTAAACCCTGTATATATGATGGCATTCTCTGGAGCGAGAGGTAACCTTTCACAGGTATCACAGCTTGTCGGAATGCGCGGATTGATGGCTGATGCGCAGGGACAGATTATCGACTTGCCGATTAAATCAAACTTTAAAGAAGGTCTTTCTGTTACCGAATACATCATCTCTTCATACGGTGCACGTAAAGGTCTTGTAGATACTGCGTTGAAAACAGCCGACTCAGGATATTTGACAAGACGTCTTGTTGACGTTGCGCAGGATGTAATTATCCGTGCAGACGACTGCCATACAACAAAAGCTATCAATATGAAACCGATTACAAACGGAGACGCTGTAATCGTTCCGTTGATTGACAGACTTTTAGGCAGAACAATTGCTGAAGATATCGTTGATACGGACGGAACTGTTCTTGTAAAATCAGGAACAACAATGAACCGTGATGATATCAAAAAAGTTGCACATCTGAACCTTCAAGAACTCCGTGTTCGCTCAGGCTTAACCTGCGGACTTGAATACGGTATTTGTCAAAAATGCTACGGATGGGCAATGACAACTCAGAAACTTGTTGATATCGGTGAAGCAATCGGTATTATTGCAGCTCAGTCAATCGGTGAACCCGGAACACAGCTTACAATGAGAACATTCCACACAGGCGGTGTATTTAAAGGTGCCGGTGCTATGAAATCCATTGAAGCTAAATCAGCCGGTGAAGTTGTTTCAAACGTCAGAACCCGCGAAGTAAGAACACGTCACGGGGATGTCGTTAAAGTCGCAAATTACGAAGCTGATATTGAAATTAAAGGTGCAAAACGTACTGATAAATATCATATTCCGGCAGGTTCTACAGTATTCTTTGAAAACGGTATGCAGGTTGAAAAAGGCTTTAAACTTGCAACTTACGAACCTGTATCATCAGGCGACGGTTCCCGTTTGACAGAAAAAGCTACAAAAGATATTACATCTGACCTTTCAGGTGAAGTTATTTATGAAGACTTTATTGCAGACGAAAAGAAAGACCGTCAGGGCAATATTTCAAGAACTACAAACAAACAAGGTATTATCTGGGTACTCGGCGGAGACGTTTACAACCTTCCGGGCGGCTCAAAAGTTCTTGTAAAAGATGAACAAAAAGTTACCGAAGGTGAAAAATTAGCGGAAACTTTGATGATTTCAGAGCACGGCGGCGAAGTTCGTTTCGGTGAAGATCTTGTTATCGAAGATGTTAAATTTGAAGGCAAAAATATTAAAAAGATTGTTCAAGGTAAAGAATTAACAATTGTTATTGCTTCATTGCAGCCTGAAAATGCAACATTTGAACAAACTAAAAAAGAACAGCTCTGGACTGTTGACAAGACAGGCGAAAAATATATCGTAAAAGCTCCGGTTGATACTCCGGTTGAAAACGGTATGATTATCGCGGAACTTCTCGACGATGACTGTGCAGTAACTTCATCAGGCGAAATCAGATATGTAGATGTTGAAGTTGATGAAAATCAAATCATTACAAAACCGGGTTCTGTTGTATTTATTCCGGAAGAAATTCACCAGATTTCAAAAGACAGCTCTTTGAAGATGGTTGAAAACGGAACTTATGTAACGGCAGGAACAGAAGTTGTAAAAGACGTTTACTGCCATATCGACGGTATTGTTGAATTCAAAGAATTTAACGATATTATTCATGAAATTACGGTTCGTCCGGGTGAAGTTCATACACTTTCAAGCATCTCAGAACTTAAAGTTGATGAAGGCGACGTTGTTAAAAAAGGAACAGTAATCGCTGAAGGCATCAAAGCTAAAGAAACTTCAATAATCACAATTATGGATTCAGCAAATGATGATCTTGATATTGATGATTTGGATGAAGAACTTGATGCAAGCCTTTCTCTTGATGAGGACAACATTGCAAATCAACCTGTTCAGATTCTTATCAGACCTGTTCAAGTATTGGAAGTTCAACAAAAAGATGTTTCAATTAAATTCAACACAACTGACGATTTAATTGACATTGTTCCTGTTACACAGCTTCAATACAAAGATGGCGCAAGAGTAAGAAATCTTGACGGATCAACAATTACAAGAACAAGCCTTGTTCTTCAAATGCAAGGGTACCTCTCTCACTTGAAAGGTATGGTAGAACTTGATGACAAAGGCAACTTAAGAATCGTTGTTCTTGAAAACCTTATTGTTCGTCGTGAATTTGAAGGCAATTCAAAATTGATGTCTTCTCTTCAAACCGAGCTTCTTGTAAAAGACGGTCAAACAATTGAGCCGAAAACTCCGGTTGCAAAAACTCAGGTTCTTGCAATCAATGACGGTACTGCTTCAATTAAGCATGAATCAGATGAAGCAAGAAGATTGTTGATTGTCTGCGATACTTATGAAACTGTCGTAAAAATTGGCGGTAAAACAACGGTTAAAAAAGGCGATTTTGTAAAACTTGATTCTATTATTTCAGATAACGGTGACAAATCTCCTGTTTCAGGTCAAATCGTTTCAATTAACAAAAATGAAGTTAAAATAAGAAACGGACGTCCTTACTTAATCAGCCCCGGTACAATGCTTCAGGTAGAATCAGGTGCATTGGTGCTCCGCGGTGATATCATTGCAACACTTGTATTTGAAAGACAAAAAACCGGTGATATTGTTCAAGGTCTTCCGAGAGTAGAAGAGCTTCTTGAAGGCCGTAAACCGAAAGACTGTGCAATTTTGGCAGAAGTTGACGGTGTTGCGGAAATTGAAACTGATGATGATTTGCCGAGACTCTACCTTGTTACGGATAACGGCAGAACTGAAATCAAATATGCAATTGACGCAAATATCATTGTTCAGGACAAGCAAAAAATCACAAAAGGTCAGCCTTTAACAAGCGGTCCTCTGAACCCGCATGATGTAATCAGACTTTGCGGACCGGAAGCTGCTCAGCAATATCTGGTAGACGAAGTTCAACGCGTATATCGTTCACAAGGTGTTGAAATCGCGGATAAACACGTTGAAATTATCGTTCGTCAGATGACTAAGAAAGTTAAAGTCGTTGATGCCGGTGATACAACACTTCTTCCGGGTGAATTGGTTGAAATTCAACATTTTGAAAATGTCAACAAGCAGGCTGAAGAAGAAGGAAAAACTCCTGCAACATGTGAATATATGTTGTTAGGTATTACAAAGGCTTCATTGAACACTGAAAGTTTCATTTCAGCAGCTTCATTCCAGGAAACTACAAGAATTCTTACTGAAGCGGCAGTTGATGGTAAAAAAGACCTTCTCCGCGGATTGAAAGAAAACGTAATTATAGGACGTTTGATTCCGGCCGGTACAGGTTTCCATCACCTGACAAATGCAAATGAAGAAAAAGAACGCGAAGCAAGAAAACGTGCAGTAGCACAAAGAAATCAGGCAAGAAAACCGTCTGCGATTTTGGAAGAAATCGAAGGTATGTTTGGGGCTCCTGATTTCCAATTAGACGATAATCAAGATGATAATTAATTATTTATCGGGAAGATAAAATGGCGGGGGATCTAATAAGGTTCCCCGTTTTGTTTTAATTAACCGTTTCAAATTCTTTTGCTTTTTATCGAATAATTTTTACTGTTTTTGCATTATGTGTTTGGTTTCGTATTCTGTTATACTTTGTGTTTAATTAAGGAGAATTGTATGAAAACAAAAGCGTTACCATCAACATCTGAAATCAGGCGTACATTTCATAAAATATACTATAAAGATATCGCGCCGGTTATGGAAAAATATGAAAAAAAACGGCAGTTTGAATGGTTAAAAATTTTTATAATTGAAGCGATATTAATAACTTTATTAATTATTGGATTAAAATTTTTTTGGAGTTTTCTAATGTCAGAAAAAGCTGATCAGGCGCTTTTCTGTTTATTTGTAAATTTATTTTTTCTGGGGGGCATTATGGGAGTGCCCATTGTAAACAATATAAATTTTGCTAAAAATTTGAAAAAGTCTTGTATGAACACAGTTGTTACAGCGTTTGGCGATATACAATGGTACAATATAGCAGTTTCTCAAATAGTAGATTCAACTATAAATACGGACTCTCAATTAAGAGAAAGTGAATTATTTTCTGTTTATAACAGACGTGCAGACGATGATATCTTTGAAGGTAAATTTAAAGATGTTAAATTCACGATTTCTGAAACAAATCTTACATACGTTTCCGGCTCCGGTAAAAACAGAAGGGTTTATCCTGTTTTTGACGGTGTAATAATAAATTTTGAGGCAAATAAAACAATCAGAAACAAGACAATTATCGCAACAAAAAATGATTCAAATATAAGAAACAGAAACTGGTCAATATTTACGGTATTTTCTGTGCTTTTTTGTGTGGCAGCGGGAATTATTGGTAAGGACTTTACCCTGTGTTTATACGGCATAGTTGGTATTGTCATTTTATTTAGTTTGATGTTAAACACATATAAATTAAAGAAAAATAAAAAATATTTAAATGAAATAAAGCTGGAAGATCCGGAATTTAATAAAAAATACAAAGCATATTCATCAGACGAGGTGGAAGGAAGGTATTTAATAACACCCGCATTTATGGAAAGATTCAAGAATCTTCAAACGTCATTCGGTGCCCGCAGGACAAAATGTTCCTTCTACGGTAACAGTTTGATGTTTGCGATATCAACGGGAAAAAATTTGTTTGAAATAGGGAACCTTTTTACGCCTTTAAACAGCCCAAAGCAGCTGGAGAAATTTTTTAATGAACTGATATCAATTTTGGCGCTGATAGATTATTTCAAACTTGATGAGAAAACAGGATTGTAGAGCTAAAATCTATGCATGAATTTTATCGGCTTAATTAAGCCTCTAATTTTCAAATTCCGACCGAAATTTCTAAAACTCTTAAATGATTTTTCAAAAGTTTCTGAATCCATGTGCCGTAAATATATTTGAAAGGATTTATTATGGCAAGAATTATTGAAGGCGAAAGACGGATTGTTAAAATGTCCGTTGATGATGTTTTGAATATTGTTCGTGAATACCAGCAGATAACAAAAAATTCATGCTGTTATGAGCATACAAGAGAACTGCTTGAAAAAGCAGTGTTTTTTGTTCCGGAAGATATTTAATTCGTTTGATATTCACCCGCACGGCTAGTATAAATAATACCCGATTAGAGTTTTGAAAAAATCCTTTTTGGTTTATGTTATTATGTAAGTCGAAAAGGAGAGATTTTTATGAAAAAAAATATTATTATCATTGCACTTGTATTTTTGGTCCCGTTAATCGCGTTTTGGGTTCTGAATAATTCAAACACAACAACAGCAAAAACTAATCAGGAAATTCCGCCGGCGGAAGAAGTCATAATCGGAAAACCTCAGGTACTTAAATTTACATCAACAATGTGTCTTGATTGTCAGACAATGAACAAATTGTTTAAAGAAGTTTTTCCGAAATATCAGGATCAAATCGTGCTGACTGAAATCTCTGTTCAGGACGGAAAATCTTTTACAAATGAGCAAATTAAAAAATATAATATAACTTTAGTGCCGACAATGATATTTTTAGATTCTAATAATAAACAGGTTCGCCGTGTTGAAGGTGCAATCGAAAAAGATGTTTTGGAAAATTATCTTAAGGAACTTAAATAATGGAAAATTATGTGGAATTGTTTAAAACAGGCGGAAGTCTTCCGTTATTATTCTGGCTTTCATTTTTGGGCGGAGTTGTAGCCTCAATTTCGCCGTGTTCTCTGGCAATGATACCTCTTATTGTCGGATATATAGGCGGATATTCGCAGGAAAATGCCGGCAAAACCCTTGTACAAATGATATTTTTTGTTCTGGGAACCGCAATAGTATTTTCAATAATAGGCATAATATGTGCTCTGACCGGCAAAGTTTTTGTTTCTTTCGCGGGCGGATATTTCGGGCTTGTACTGGCTTCAATTGTCCTGATTATGGGCTTGAAACTTGTCGGAATCCTTGACTTTGATTTGCCCGTAATGATAAAAGAAATGCCGCGAAGCGACGGGCATAATACGTTTTTATACCCTGTAATTTTAGGTGCTGTTTTTGCACTTGCCGGAACCCCTTGTTCGACTCCGATTCTGGCGGCGATAATGGCTTTTGCATCACTTTCGGCAAGCCTTGCACAATCTGTTGTAATGCTGTTTTTGTTTGCAATCGGGCAGGGAATAATACTTATTTTTGCAGGCGTTTTAACCTCCAAACTTAAAAATTGGAAAAATTTCTACAAACTGTCGGACGCACTTTTAAAAATAAGCGGTGTGCTTCTGATACTGGCTGCATTATATATTTTTTATAAGATTTTTCTGCCTTTTGTTGTAAAATAACATAAAATGAGTTAAAATAGTTGCAGAGACAAAGGTTAGCGCTTTGCAGGCAGAGTTTTAAGGGATATTAATGCCGCGGACAAAGCAGTTGGAGAAAATTATGAAAACTTATGAAGGTCAGCTAGTAGCAGGAAATGAAAAATTTTGTATAATTTTATCAAGATTCAATGATTTTATCGGTTCAAAACTTTTATCGGGCGCCATAGACGAACTTAAACGCCATGGAGTGTCCGAAGATAATATTGATATTGTAAAAGTTCCCGGCGCATTTGAAATTCCTCTTGCCGCACAGAAGTTTGCAAAATCAGGAAACTATAATGCAATCATTACTCTTGGTGCAATAATCCGCGGCGCAACAGCACATTTTGATTATGTGAGTGCAGAACTTTCAAAAGGAATTGCTCAAGTCAGCTTGCAAACAGGTATTCCCGTAATTTTTGGAGTTCTTACAACTGAAAATATAGAACAGGCAATAGAAAGAGCAGGAACAAAAGCCGGTAACAAGGGTTCCGATGCTGCTAAAGCCGCAATTGAAATGGCTAATTTGATGAAATTATAAATAAGGTGAGAAACTTTAAAACTGCATTTTAACTGGTGTTTATAAGATAAAAGGAGGTACCTTATGAGTGACATTATTACGGAATTCAGAAACGAAAATACGAAGGATATTGATATTCTTCCGACTATTGAAATTGTGAAAAAAATGAATGATGAAGACAAAATTGTTGCTCTTGCTGTTGAGGATGAAGCTGAACATATAGCAGAAGGTATCGACTTAATTGCAAAACAATTTTTGAAAGGCGGAAAATTATATTATTTTGGCGCAGGCACATCAGGCAGACTCGGAATTCTTGATGCTTCTGAATGTCCGCCGACATTCAGTGTGCCAAAAGATTTGGTGACAGGTTTTATTGCGGGCGGCGACGGTGCAATCAAACATTCAATAGAAGGCGCTGAGGACAACCCTGATTTGGGGTATGAAGATGCATCTGTTTTAAAGCCGGATGATGTTGCTGTTGTTATTTCTGCAAGCGGAAATCCGAAATATCTTCTCGGTGTTCTAAAGCGTGCCGAGGAAGTCGGCTGTAAAACAATCGGTATCACTTGCAACCCGAACGGCAGAATTGCTGATGAGGCAGGGCTTGTCATCTGTGCGGAAGTCGGTCCTGAAGTTATAGCAGGCTCAAGCCGTTTAAAAGCAGGAACCGCGCAAAAAATGATATTGAATATGCTTTCAACAGGTGCTATGATTAAAATAGGCAAAACCTATGAAAACTTTATGATAGATTTGCAGGCGGTTAACGAAAAACTTAAAGACCGCGCAATCAGAATTGTTGCACAAATTGCAAACGTTTCTCACAGCGAGGCCTTATCTGCGCTTTTGAAATGCAACTGGGAAATTAAAACAGCAATTGTTATGCTTGAAATGAAACTGGATATAGATGAGGCCAGAAGTGAACTGAAAAAACACCGCGGAGTTTTAAGAAAACTTCTAAATACAAAATCAGCAATTGTATAAAATTGAACAGAAAAGAGGATAAAAATTTATGAAATTAACAGTAATCGGAGCGGGATGTTGGGGGCTTACACTTGCGTGGCTTTTGACCGATAATTTTGAAAAAGTTACGGTCTGGGGGCGCGCGCAGGATTTGTCTGAAGATTTAATCCAAAATAAACACACTTCAAAACCTCTGGAAGTTCAATTAAAAGATAAAGTTGAAATCACTTCAAATTTAGAAGAAGCAATTAAAGATGCACAAATTATTTTGAATGTTGTTGCGACTTCCGGAACCCGTGATGTTTGTGAAAATCTTAAAAAAGCAGGAATAAAACCCGAACAAATTCTTGTAAACGCCTCAAAAGGTATTGAACTGCCGTCTTTGATGAGAATGTCGGAAGTTATAAAAGACGTTTTACCGGAGCAGAAACTTGCTATACTTTCAGGGCCGACACTTGCCAAAGAAGTTCTTGCGGGGCTTCCTACAGCGGCATCGGTTGCATCGGAAGATATTACAGTTGCAAAATTCGTTCAGGAAGCATGTAATGTTCCCTCAAGATTCAGATTATATACAAATACTGATGTAATCGGTGTTGAGCTTGGCGGAAGTTTGAAAAACGTAATTGCAATCGCTTCAGGTTTTGCAAAAACAATGGGGCTTGGCGACAACTGTACAGGAACTCTTTTGACAAGAGGGATGGCTGAAATCGTTCGTGTAAGTATTCAACTCGGCGCAAATCCGTCTACGTTATACGGACTTTCAGGCATGGGAGATTTGATTGCGACCTGCTCAAGCCCGATGTCCAGAAATTACACAGTCGGCTCAATGCTTGCAAAAGGTAAAAAAATTGATGATATATTAGCAGAATTGGGCTCTGTTGCAGAAGGCGTTAAAACATCAAAAGCTATTTGCGAACTTGCCAAAAAACTGGATATTGAAGTTCCTGTATCATCAGCGATTTATGAAGCTGTTTATACTGATATTACACCGCAGGCTTTACTTGAAAAATTAATGAACAGAAGGTTGAAAGAAGAAGAAAGATACGTATAATGAAATATGCCGTAAATTATATAAAAAACACATTTTACCCGCTGGAAGTTCCGGATAACATTCATCTTGAGGACGGACAAATGGTTCTGGTTAGAACCGATAAAGGCGAGGAAGCCCTAAAAGCATTTCTTGTAAATTCAAGAATTTCAAAGTTGTGGGAAAAAAGCAAAAATAAACCCGAACCTTTAACTGTTATCAGAACTCTAACTCAAAGAGACCTGCAAACTTTAGAAGATATAAAAAAAGAAGAAGTTACGGCATTTTTCAAATGTCAGGCGCTTGTGCAGCAGCACAAACTTGTAATGAATCTTGTGCAGTGCCGTATAACCTTTGACAGAAGAAAAATAACGTTTTATTATACAGCGCCGGAGCGTGTTGATTTTCGCGCGCTTCTGAAAGATTTGACGCAAACGTTTACGCGTGTTCGTATTGATTTGCGTCATATCGGCGTGCGGGACGAAACTTCTATTCTTGAAGGAACAGGTATTTGCGGAAGACCTTTCTGCTGTTCAAGTTTTTTAAGAAAATTCGCAACAATCAACGTAAAACTTGCAAAAGATCAGGGGATGCCGATTGCGCCGGGGAAAATTTCAGGAACATGCGGACGGCTGCTCTGCTGCCTGACGTACGAATATTCAAACTATATTGATGCGGCAAAGGGTATGCCGCCTGTCGGCTCTTCCGTTATGACCTCGGAAGGCCTCGGAAAAGTTTGTTACCTGCAGTTTTTGAGCGGAAAAGTTGCCGTTAAGATGGAAGACGGAAAAGTAAAAGAGTTTCCGAAAGGTGATATTGAAATGGTTGACGCAGATGTCAATGTGGATATCGATATCCCCGTTATGACTGCATATTCGGACGAAGCTGATGCAAATATTGACATTCGCCAGCTTGAAGATGACAAAAACAGCTCGACCGGTAATGTGTAATTATTAAAATTTTTGAAATCAGGAAAACATTTTATATTTCCTGACTTTATTTTCAAATATTATTTATTTAAAATAATAAAAGTACTTTTCATTCTACAAAAAATAATGTATAATAAAAAAGTAAATATAGAAAAAGAAAAGGAGCTGGAAATGCAGACTATACTTGAAAAACGGGGGGGGGGGGGCACCCGAGAATAAGCTCCTCAGAGGAAAATTTTTAGGATTTACATTAGAATTATTGAGGTTTAAAAAACATATTTTACCCTGTCATCTATTGAGCGGAGCTCGACTGATCTCAAAAAAGAATGAGCAGAAGATTCTTTGCTTTGCTCAGAATGACGAAAAGTGTGCCTTTACTTTAGCAGAAGTTCTGATAACTTTAGGAGTAATCGGGATAGTAGCGGCCATGACATTGCCTTCTTTAATCAGCAATTGGCGTTATAAACAACTTGAGACGGCATTTAAAAAAGCCTATTCAAGACATTCTGAAGTGTTAGAACTAATAAAATATGAAACTGGGGTTGATAATTTATTTAATGAGTTTAATGTTTATGATTCAGAAAAGAATATTTATGCCAGAGCTAAAGAATTTTACGATTTATATTATAAAAAACTCAAAATTATTGGGGAATGTAAATATGAAGCTCCTGTTCGAAATTATAATAATACGGCTGATGCTTATATAGATTGGGGAGATACCGAACCTTTGTACATGTTGTCAGATGGTACTTGCGCACAAGTTAAAGTTAACGGCGGTATAATTGCTCTTACTGTTGATATTAATGGAGCAGGAGCAAAACCAAACAAATTAGGTCATGATATTTTTGTATTTAGAGTTAATAAACTGGGTGTTTTTGAGCCAGCTAAGATGACTAAATTATACACTGATGAGGAGTTGGAAGAGAACTGGAGTGATAGTCCTGCTCATATCGCACAGTCTGGACAACCATGTTCTATAAAATCCAAACAAAAAGGTAATGGTATGGGGTGTGCATGGTATGCTTTTAATGATATTAATCCCGATGATAACAGCAAACGCTATTGGGAAAATTTACCAAAATAGTTTTTTATTTTACAGCTTTAAAAAATTCATCAGAAATCAGCTGGGAATATTTTCTCTTTTCGTTTGCCGAAACAAGAAGACGCTGTTCTCCGTTTTTGGTTTCGGCAACGGAAATTATTCCCGCAACTTCACCAATCGGAAGTTTTTTAGCTTTAGCTTCAAACTTTACATACGGAACATCTTTGCCATATGAGTTAAGGGTTCCGTGTTTTGTTATTTTCAAATCTTCAACCTGAAAAGCCTGATATTTTACTTTTTGCGTAAGATTTTTAAGTTTTTCTGCTATTTTATCTGATTGAATATCTTCTTTTGTTAAAATCGGTTTGTTGTTTGTGTCAACCACAATAAGTTTTTGACCGGATGCTCTGTGTTCCGCAACAACTCCGTTATATCCCATCAGACCTGCAGCTCTTTCAAGTTCAAATTCTTCGTTAATTTTTGAAAAATCACCGACTTTTTCTGCACGCTTAACAAGTTCATTTTGCGGCGGATTTAAAAAATTGTAAAGTATATTTTTTGCTATTCTTCCGCCGCCAATCGAGATAAAACCTATAAATGCAAGAGCCAGTAAAATTGCCATGCAAATATTTTTTAAGCATCCCATGTCATTTTCCTTAATTCATGTTATAATTCAATTATAGCTATGTCAAAATCAGAAATCAATCAAATAAATTCATGGGATGTTAAAATAGAAGAGCTGACGCCTGTTATGCAGCAGTATATGCAAATAAAACGTCAAAATCCTGATGCTGTACTCCTTTACAGACTCGGAGATTTTTATGAAACGTTTTTTGAAGACGCTGTTCTTATGTCAAAAGAATTGGAACTTACGCTTACAGGGCGTGATGCGGGACCTGTTTACGGGCGTGTACCGCTCGCGGGTATTCCTGTAAAAGCCGTTACCGGATATCTTGAAAAACTCGTTCAAAAAAATATAAAGGTTGCCATGTGCGATCAGCTGGAAGATCCCAAGTTTGCAAAAGGTCTTGTCAAACGCGGGGTTACCCGTATAATTACGTCAGGAACTCTGACAGAGAGCGATTTTCTTAAACAAAATAAAAACAACTATATAGCCGCAATGTTTAAGGATGAAAAGTCTGATATATATGGTTTTGCCTATTCGGACATTTCAACCGGCGAATTTAAAGTTACTCAGGCACCATTAAATCTTTTGATGTCAGAGCTTGCAAGACTTCAGCCTGCAGAAATTGTTGCGCCGGCTATCAGAGGAGAAATCAAACCTTTTCAGATTGTTCCGGAAGAAAAAGTCGATTTGCCGGAAGGAATTGTAAACACTTACAACTGTTCAAAAATTCCTGCAAACGTATTTGAATTTTCCATGACAGATGCAAATTTGAAGGCGATTTTCTCTCCTGCGGCACTTGCTGCATACGGCTATGACAAATATAAAATCGGATTTAGAGCCGCAGGAGCTTTGTTTGCATATATCTGGGAAAGCATGAAAGAAAATGTTCCGAAAATTGAGCGGATTGAAACGTATGAACTTTCGGAATTTATGATTTTGGATGCAAGCACAAGAAAAAATCTTGAACTTGTCGAAACCATGCGCGAAAAAAACAAATACGGTTCTTTATTATGGGCAATTGATCAGACCAAAACAAACATGGGCGCAAGACTTTTAAGAAACTGGATTTGTCAGCCGCTCAAGCAGGTTAAAGATATCATGAAACGTCAGGATGCAATTTCTGAACTCGTTTCTGAATCATCAGTCAGAATTTCATTGATAGAACTTCTTGAAAAAATTTATGATATTCAAAGATTATCAACAAGATTAAGCAACAATTCGGCAAACCCGAAGGATTTTTTGAGTCTCAAGGCTTCTCTTCAAATGCTGCCGGAACTTATAGAAGTATCTACAGCCTTAGAAAACAATCCGTTTAAAAATATAATTGAATACGAAGAAGAAATAAAAAATTTCACCGAACTTATTGATCGTACGATAAAAGACGATGCACCTATGGTGATTAAAGAAGGCGGAATAATTAAAGAAGGTGTATCCGGTGAACTTGATTATTACCGCGATTTGCTTTTGAACGGCGAGGACTGGCTGCTCAAATTTGAAGAAAGAGAGCGTGAAGCGACAGGAATTAAAACTTTAAAGGTCGGTTATAATAAAGTTTTTGGATACTTTATTGAAGTTACGAATGCAAACCGCAACCTTGTACCTGATACATATATCAGAAAACAAACTTTAACCGGTGCGGAAAGGTTCATTACACAGGAACTTAAGACTCATGAAGATGATGTTTTGTCAGCAAGATTCAAGGCAACCGAGTTAGAGTATAAACTTTTCACTGATTTTAGAGAATATTCAAAAGAATTCGTTTCCAAAATCAGAGAAATTGCTGATTGTATGGCGGAAGCAGATGTTTATTCTTCCCTTGCGCAGGTTGCTGTTGAAAACAATTATTCAAAACCCGAAATTGATGAATCCGGAGATTTTATTGTTAAAAACGGACGACATCCGGTTCTGGAAAAAATTCTTCCGCTCGGCGAGTATGTTGCAAACGATTTGGAACTCCAGAGCAGTTCGTCTGATAAAACGCAGTTTATGATTTTGACAGGTCCCAATATGGCAGGTAAATCTACATATATGAGACAGAATGCCTTGATTGCGCTTCTTGCTCAAATAGGTTCATGGGTTCCGGCGGATTATCTTAAACTTGGCGTAATTGATAAAATATTTACACGTGTGGGCGCGTCTGATGATTTGACTCTCGGGCAGTCAACATTTATGGTTGAAATGATTGAAACCGCATATATTTTAAATTCTGCAACAGAAAAAAGTTTCATTCTGCTTGACGAAATCGGAAGAGGAACGAGCACTTATGACGGTGTTGCGATTGCCTGGTCAGTTGCGGAATTTATAGCAACAAAGATTAAAGCAAGATGTATCTTTGCAACCCATTATCACGAATTGAACGTAATGACAAAAACATATCCGCAAATAAAGAATTTCAGAATAACCGTTGCGGAAGAGAACGGCGAAATTGAATTTTTGCGTAAAATAGTTCAAGGCGGAGCAAGCAAAAGTTACGGAATTCAGGTTGCAAAAATGGCAGGATTGCCGAATGCTGTTATCAAGCGTTCACAGGATTTGATGATTAAGATGCAGAAAGATTTTTCGAACAATCTTGCAACAAGGAAAAAGACGGACGGAAACGAAGTTGAGGTTCCGCAGTTGAATTTGTTTAATTAAGAAATGGAAGGTGAATGTGTCTAAAATGCAGACTATGATTGAATTTCAAGGGGGGGGGGGCAAGTAAAAACAGCCTTCTTAAAGCAGAAAATATAGCGCCCTTGCTTTTTGCCCAAAATAATGATATATTGTCTAATATATTGGACAATATAGAGGGCAGAATGAAAATAAAAGCATTTACCATGGCTGAGGTCTTAATAACACTTGGAATAATCGGGATTATTGCTGCAATGACACTGCCTTCACTGATTCAAAAATATCAGAAAAATCTTGCGGTAAATCAATTAAAAGTTGCATACAGCAAGTTGTATAATGCTATTTTAATGGCAGAAGCCAATTATGGTGAAGCCAAAGATTGGATTTATTTTGATGACAGTCTATCCGTCTCAGACAACTCCTGGAATTGGGCAAATCGTTATCTGGTTCCGTATTTACAAAATTTAAATGTATATCGTGACAGTAAATTGCACGGATGTAAAAACATTACATATAAAAAAATTGATGGTTCTACCATGGAATGTACCTCTGTAGTGGGGTTTTGCAGTGTTTGCGGCAGTGCTCAAGGAAATAATATGACTCAGATACATCTGGCTGACGGAACAATTGTAATTCCTCTGGTGCGCAAAACTGGAGATGAAGAAAACGGTTATAATACTCAACAGGTTGAAATTGATATTGACACAAACGGATATAAAGGACCAAATACCTGGGGAAAAGATGTTTTTAGATTACAAATGAATCAATATACAAATTACAGGCTTTGGGGCGGGAGTGCTTATACTCATACCAGAAGTATAATGTTAAGAGAATGTAGCAATGGAGCTTTGGCAGGATGTGCAGGCTTAATCATGTCTGACGGCTGGGAAATCAAAGACGATTATCCGTGGTAATTAAATCAATTTTTTGTAATGTTCATTGTAAAAATCGCCGAATCTGTCTTCCAAAATCGCTTCGCGGCATTTTTGCGAAAATTCGACAAGAAATTGGATGTTGTGGATTGAAAGAAGAGTTGCCGCTGTGCTTTCTCCGCACCGCCAGAGGTGTCTAATGTATGCTTTCGAGTGATTTTTGCAGGCATAACAATTACACCCTTCAACCAGCGGGCCTTTGTCGTCTTCAAAAGCCTTGACCTTAATGTTTCTTTTGCCTTCCCATGTGAAGAATGAGCCATGGCGTGCGTTGCGTGTCGGAAGAACACAATCAAACATATCAACGCCGTATTTAATCCCGTCAAGCAAATCTTCTGGCGTTCCGACACCCATCAGATATCGCGGTTTGTTTTGCGGCAGAAGCGGTGCTGTAAATTCCACAAAATGATTCATAATATCTTTTGTTTCCCCGACGCTTAATCCGCCTATTGCATAACCCGGAGCATCATATGATGAAATAACAGCGGCGCTCTCTTTTCTTAAATCATCATAAAATGCGCCCTGAACAATCGGAAAAAGCGCCTGACGCGGATTAGTTTTGGCCTTAATGCATCGTTCAAGCCATCTGTGAGTGCGCTCCATTGCTTTTTTAGCGGTTTCGTAGTCGCAAGGGTAGGGTGCGCATTCATCAAATGCCATAATTATATCAGCACCGATATCCTGTTGAATTTCCATTGAAATTTCAGGATTGATAAAATGTTTTTTGCCGTCTTTCGGATCTCTAAATTCAACGCCGTCTTCTGTTATTTTTCTTAAATGCGCAAGCGAAAATACCTGAAATCCGCCAGAATCCGTTAAAACAGGTTTGTGCCAGTTCATCCAGCCGTGAATTCCGCCAAAATCCCGAATTCTTTTTGTTCCTGCTCGCAAATAAAGATGATATGAGTTCGCAAGAATAATCTGTGCACCTGTATCTACAATTTGGTCACATGTAAGTGTTTTTACCGCAGAATTGGTTCCCACAGGCATGAATATCGGAGTTTTAATGAGCCCGTGAGGCGTTGTTAAAACTCCGGCTCTTGCGCCTGTTTGTCTGCATTCATGCACTAATTCATAATTAAAAAACTCGTCTTTATTCATCAACATCTTCAGTTACAAGTTCCATCATGTTTTTGTAATCAGGGCAGAGTTCTTCGGGCTTAAAGTAAATAGCGATTTCTCTTTCTGCGCTTTCAACGCTGTCAGAGCCGTGAACCGTATTATAAGCCTTCAACTGTGCGTAATCCGCTCTGATTGAACCTACATCAGCTTCGCAAGGATCTGTTGCACCCAGTACGTGGCGGATTCCCTGAACGGCAAGATATCCCTGAAATACCATTGCAACAATAGGGCCGCTTGTTATATATTTAACAAGATTCGGATAAAAAGGTTTGCCGATATGTTCTGCGTAATGTTTTGCCGCAATTTCTTCGGTTACCTGAAGCATTTTCATTCCGATAAGTTTGTAGCCTTTTTTCTCAAAACGTCCGATAATCTCTCCAACTAATCCTCTTTTTACACCGTCGGGCTTAATCGCCACAAATGTTCTTTCTTCTGTATGCATATTTCCTCCAATCATTGAAATTATATCATAAAAAGATTCGTCTGACTACTTTTTATACTGTTTTAACAGGGGCTGTATTTGAATTGAGATTTTTTAGATATCTGGTCAAAACCGCAAGCATAATTGTGCAAAGTGTAATTGCCGCAATTACAAGTCCAATCCAGAAACCTTTTAACTTCATATTATAGTGGAAAGCCAGATAACATCCGAGCGGCAGGAATAAAAGCCAGTATGCCGTAAAGTTTGAAATCAATACAATATTTGTTTGTTTGATTCCTTTGAAAATTCCGGAAAGTGCCACCTGCAATCCGTCGAAAATTTGGAATATTGCAACGATGTATAAAACCGGCACGCAAATTTCAACAAGTTTCGGGTCAATGGTAAACAATCCTGTTAAAAAGTTCGGGAAACTTGCAAAAATGACAGAACTGCATAACATAAACCCGACAGACATAACAAGGCCGACAAATGAATATCTTTTCAATTCATAATAATTTTCCGCGCCGTTTGCAAACCCTACTTTTACTGCAATTGCGTTTGAAATAGCAAACGGAACCATAAACGAAATTGTTGTCATTGTACAAATCAGATTCTGCGCTGCTGCATAAATTCCCGCAACACGCCCCATAATAATTGCAACACTGTTAAAGGCTATAAATTCGATTATAACCGCAAGCGATATAGGCAGTCCGATTTTTAAAAGATTTTTATAATAATCAAATTCTTTGTAGTCATGAAACTTCATTATTCTGAAGCAATAAATCAAAAGGAAAAATCCCATAAAATATCTTACAATAAAACTTGCAATAGCAAGTCCGACCGCGCCCATTGACGGAATCGGGCCAAGTCCGAATACAAATGTAATATTTAACGCAATGTTTAAAAATACTGAAAATACAGTTACAAGGTTTGGCACCATAACGATTTCAAAAGCCTGTAAAAATTCTTTTAAGGCTGCGTGCAAGTACCCGCCGAATGTTGCAAAAGCCGTTATAAACATGTATTCTTTAATCATCGGAACGAGTTTTGCTTCAAAGTGCATAAAGTCAATCAGCGGAATTGAAGCAAGAACGGCAAACATTATTATTACCCCCAGAAGCATTGAAAATCTTATGGTCGGATAAAAATATTTTTTGGCGGACTTTCTTTCCCCTCTAAAGTTTGACAAAAGCGGTGAAACGCTTGCAATTAATCCGATTCCGAAAGTTTGAATACAGTTTGTGATGGCTGTTGCAATACTTATTGCGGCCAGAGTGTCTGTTGAATGTCTTCCGGCAATCAAAACATCTCCGGCACCAATCAGAATGAAACCAAGGTTTCCCATGATAATCGGCAGGGCAATGTTTAAAAGTTCTCTGGCATAGTGTCTGAATTTAAGTCTGCTCATTATGACTTAATTATACTTCAAAAATTTTATTTAGGAAGATTCAGATTTTAAATAATATAAAAAAGACCGATAAAACTCGGTCTTTTTTAATCTATTTTAATAATTAAATAATTATTTTTTATCTTTTCCTGTGCGTTTGTAAAAATCTTCAATAAATCCTGTGTTAAAGTTTCCGCTCATAAATACAGGATCTTCAATAATATCCTGATGGAACGGAATTGTGGTTTCAACACCGGTTATAACATATTCCTTTAACGCTCTGTACATTCTTCGTCTTGCTTCATTACGCGTTCTGCCCCAGCAGATAAGTTTTCCTATCATGCTGTCATAATAAGGCGGAATTTTGTAATCCTGATAAACATGAGAATCCACTCTTACGCCAAAGCCGCCGGGGGTTACATATCCGGTAATTTGTCCCGGATTCGGCATAAAATCTTTTTCCGGATTTTCTGCGTTTATACGGCATTCGATGGCATGACCTCTTAAAACAATGTCGTCTTGAGTAAAATCAAGCGGCTCGCCTGATGCAACCATAATTTGTTCGCGAACTAAATCAACATTGGAAATCATTTCCGTAACACAGTGTTCTACCTGAATACGTGTGTTCATTTCCATAAAATACCATTTTCCGTCATGGTCAAGAAGAAATTCACAGGTTCCTGCGCCTTCATAATTTATAGCTTTAGCTGCTCTGACTGCGGCAGCTCCCATTTCTTTTCTTGTTGCTTCATCTATTGCAGGTGAAGGTGCTTCTTCAAGCAATTTTTGGTGGCGTCTCTGGATTGAACAATCGCGTTCCCCTAAGTGAACAACGTTGCCGTACTGGTCGCCCAAAATCTGTACTTCAATATGTCTCGGATTTTCAAGATATTTTTCCGCGTAAACATCAGGATTTCCGAAAAAGTTTTGCGCTTCAGACTGGCAAAGGTTCATGTTTGTTTCAACTTCGTCATCAGAGCGTACAATTCTCATACCTTTTCCGCCGCCGCCGGCTGTTGCTTTCAAAATAATCGGATATCCCGCTTTTTTCGCAAACTCTTTAACTTCCTGTGGAGTTTTGAGAATACCAGTTCCGGGTGTAACAGGCACATTATTTTCAATCATTGTTTTACGGGCAGTTGCTTTATCGCCCATTTTTCTCATTGCGTCCGCTGTCGGTCCGATAAATTTAATCCCGTGTTTTTCGCAGATTTCTGCAAAATCGGCGCGTTCTGACATAAAGCCGTAGCCAGGATGAATTGCATCTGCGCCTGACACAAGAGCCGCTGAAATAATTGCCGGTATGCTCAAATAACTTTTTGCACTTTGTGCCGGTCCGATACAGTATGCCTCTGTTGCAAGTCTTACGTGGAGCGAGTTTGCATCAGCCTGAGAATAAATTGCAACTGTCGGAATCCCGATTTCTCTGCATGCTCTTATAATTCTTACTGCAATTTCACCGCGGTTTGCTATTAATACTTTTTTAAACATATTTATTATCCCTTTTTCATACCGAGTTTTCGGCAGATATAACAAAAGGTGAAAAGTTTTTCTTTTCACCTTTAATCCCATTTTACTATTCTATATACATTAAAACTTGTCCGAATTCAACGGGTTGTCCGTCTTCTACACAGATTTCCGTAATTGTTCCTGAAAATTCGGATTCAATTTCGTTCATAAGTTTCATCGCCTCAACGATACAAACAACATCACCCTGTTTTACTGTTTGGCCTACAGTTACGAACGGTTTTGCATCCGGTGAAGGTGATTTGTAGAATGTTCCAACCATCGGAGAAGTTAAAGGTTTACCTTTTTTAACTTCTTCTTTTGCTGCGGGAGCTGACGGTGCTTGAGGTGCCTGTACAGCCGCCGGAGCAGCCGCAACTGCTGTAACTGCAGGAGCGCCGGTTATTAATTCTTTACGAATCGTAATTGCCTGTTCGCCGTCTTCAAGCGAAATTTCGGTTAATGAGGCATCAGACAATACTTTTGCAAGTTTTTCAATGTATTCTATATCAAATTTCATTTTTAAGCCTTTCCGTTATAGTAAAAGGTGAAGATTAAATGCAGCATAAACTACATTCCGCTCATCACCATTAAAGTTGTAAATTAAACTCTGTCCAAATATTCGTTTGTTCTTGTGTCTACACGAATAACATCACCGTTTGAAACGAAGAACGGAACGTTTACAACAGCACCTGTTTCAAGGGTTGCGGGTTTTGTTCCGCCTTGAGCCGTGTTGCCTTTTTCGGCAGGAGGTGTATCTGTAACTGTCAATTCTACGTGAGCAGGAATATCAACTCCGATAATTCTTGAATCGTGCATTAAAACCTGAACATTCATGTTTTCTTTCAGATATTTAAGGCCGTCGCCGATTTGATCTTCGGTTAAGTGTAATTGATCGTAGGTTTCGTTATCCATCATAACAAAATCTGCGCCTTCTTTGTATAAATATTGCATTTCACGTCTGTCGAGAGTTGCTTTTGCAACTTTTTCGCCGGCGCGGAATGTTTTTTCAACAACTTGTCCTGTTTCGACGTTTTTAAGTTTTGATCTTACAAATGCGGCTCCTTTTCCGGGTTTAACGTGCAAAAATTCAACAACTGACCAGAGTCCGTTGTCCAATTCTAATGTCAAACCTGTTTTTAAGTCGTTTACTGAAATCATATTTTTCCCCTTTTTAAAGTCTATTTATCTATTTTAATTTGATATTAACATAAATATGGAAAACTTCAAATATTTGTAACAATTTTGATTATCATGTTAACAAAATGGCAAAAAAAATCTTTCGAGCGTATTATGTTTATCAAGAGGTTAGTAAGTTAAAGGAGTTTTAAAACATGAGAATTTCAGCAATTGACAGATGTTGTCCCAAACCGCATTTTGCAGCTAAAAAAGACGATTATGAAAACCCGATTAACAGAAAAACTGAAAAAGGACTGGCAATCTGGGGCTCTATCGGCGGAAGCGCTCTTGTAGGCGCAACAGCAGCAGGCATCGGAAGCTGTTTTATAAAAGAGGGCACAAAATCAAGAGGCTGGAAACTCGGCGGAATCGGTGCTGCGGCAGGATTATTGACTATGGCGCTTACGCTTCCTGCAAAACTTTATGATACAAAAGTTAAGGCCTTTACGCGAGAAAAAGAAATGGATGTTTTCAGCAGAGACCGTGAATTAAAATCTAATATTATGGAAGAGGTTGATAAAGAGGTTAAGGACGAAGATGTTTCTCTTGACCAGAAAATCAGTCATTATGCAACTGTTCAAATGGCAAATAACGGACGCGGAATGCTTATTAAAGGGGCTTAAATGAGAGTCGGCGCCGTAAAAAATGATTATACTTTTACTAACCGAAACACGCAGTCCAAACAAAACGGAAACCCGATTTCCAAATCCGGCGAAAAGGCAAAACTTGTAACCGCTACTTTTGTTGCAGGGCTGGGGCTTGGGGCAAAACTTTTGTTCGAGTTGATGGACGGCGATTTTGTGGTTGAAAAGCTCGGAAACAGTGCCAATAAAATTGTTGAAAAACAAAAAAGAAATGTTTCTGACAACAAAAAGACATTATTAAAATTAGGGGCAGCTGCGGGACTTTTAGCTGCGTTTATTTCGGGTTTTGCACTGCTTTATACTCTTTTCAAGGCGCCGAAAATAAATTACGACGGCAATGTGAATGCATTCAAAAAACGCAAAGATATGGATGTTTATATAAAAGGCAACAAGGTCGAAAAAGAGCTTTATACGCAGATGAATGAAAAAGCAAAAACTGCATCAAATAAAGAAAAGGCGCAATTAAAAGAGCAATATTTGGTGCTTAAGAACGCTAAAAACAGAGTTCCCGACTTTGTTGATTTGAAACGTTAATTCTCTTTTTGTGCTAAGATTACATTATGGCTGAGGGACAAATTTATAAAATCCATTCTGACTTTTATTATATCGACAACGGTGTTGAAACTTTTGAATGCAAAGTTCGCGAAGTTTTGAAAAAACGTAAAGAAAAGATTCTTGTCGGTGATTTTGTGGAATTTGGCGACGGATATATTGAAGAAATTATTCCGCGTAAAAATTTCATAAGCCGTCCGTCAGTTTCAAATATTGATCAAATTATAATTGTTTCGGCATTAAAAGAGCCGGATTTAAACTTCAAACAATTAAATCGTTACATAGCACTTGCAAAATACTATAAAATTCCTGCTGTTTTATGTTTCAACAAAAATGACTTAAAATTCGATAAAAATCTCAAAAACAGAATTCATGATATTTACGAAAGTTTGGGTTATGAAATTGTTTACACTTCTGCAACCGAACATAAAGGCATCAAAGCCTTTGAAAAAATTTTGAAAGATAAAACAAGTGTTCTCTGCGGAAATTCAGGTGTCGGCAAGTCAAGTCTGATAAATGCAATAAATCCTGAGTTGAACCTGCGCACCGGACTGGTAAGTGAAAAAACACAAAGAGGTACACATACAACAAGGCATTCCGAAATTATCAAAATAAACGAATCCTCAAGAATTGTTGATACCCCCGGATTCAGCAATGTTAAATTCGATTTTATAATGCCTGCGGATGTGGACTTGTTGTTTGATGAAATTGCACAATTCCGCGGTGAATGCAAATATGCGGATTGCCTTCATATTCATGAGGACGGATGTAAAGTTCTGGAAAATCTTGATAAAATTGACGAATCCAGATATGAAAGTTATCTTGCGTTTGTCGAAGAAGCAAAAGAATTTAAGGAAAAAGTTAAATATGAAGGCCGCAAAACAGAACATTCCAAAAAGATTGTGCACAACAGGCAAATTGCTAAAATCAGCGGTAAAAAACGCCAGAGTGCAAGAAATACTTTGAAACAAAAAATAGTTAAGGAATTGGATCATGAAGATTGAAGAATTGACGGAAATTGTAAATCAAAAACTTGATGAATATATGGGAATTTTTTATCCGCAGAAAATTTTCAAATCAATGAAATATACGGTTTTGCTTCCGGGAAAAAGATTAAGACCTATAATGTGTCTGGAGAGCGCAAGACTCTTCGGTGCTGAAATTCAAGATGCACTGCCGGCGGCCTGCGCAATAGAGATGCTTCATGCGCAAACCCTGATTCACGATGATTTGCCCTGCATGGATAATGATGATTACAGACGCGGCAAATTAACCAATCATAAAGTTTTCGGCGAGGCAATTGCTGTTCTTGCAGGAGATGCGCTTTTGACTTTCGCTCCGCAAATAATTTTAAAACATTCCCAAAATCTTGGAGCGGAAAAACTTGTAAAATTAATGGATGAATATTTTCAAGCCGCAGGTGCCTTCGGTGTAATAGCAGGTCAGGTTATGGATATAGAAGCGGAAAAACTTTACACCCCGTATCAGATGTATGATGCTGATGAAACTGAAAAATATACTGATGAAGATAAAGAACTTCTTCACTTTATTCATCTTCATAAAACCTCTGACCTTTTCAAACTTGCACTTCGCTCCGGTGCGATAATCGGAAATGCGGATGATGAAAAGTTAAATGCACTTACTGAGTTTGGAGAAAAGATGGGAATTGCTTTTCAAATTGCGGATGATATTCTTGATGAAACCTCTACGTTTGAGCAGATGGGGAAAACCCTCGGAAAAGATAAAGCAGCCGGCAAACTTACATATGTAACTTTGTACGGGCTTGATAAGGCAAAAGAAGATTTGAATGCATTAATCGGCGAATGTTTTAAAATCCTTGATGAAAACGGTCTTAAGTCAGAGATTTTTGAAACAATTTTGAATAAAATAAAAAATTGTTAATAATAAATCAGACAGAATTTTTGTAAAATGATTTGCAAGCCTGTATTCTTATGTTAGAATATTTTTGCAAAGGAGAAAAGAGAGCAGATTTTGATGATAGATAATGTTATAAATAACGGATACGAAGCTCTGGCATCAGGTGTACTTGCCGCATTTTTTGCGCAGGTAATAAAATTTATTATATTTACAATTCAAACGAAAAAAATAAATTTTAAAATATTTACAACTACAGGCGGAATGCCAAGTTCTCATTCAGCGGGTGTTATGGGCTTATCAACTTCAGTCGGATTGATTGAAGGATTTGATTCCGTTATATTTTCTGTTGCTCTGGGTTATGCTCTTATCACAATGTATGATGCCGCAGGCGTAAGACGTGCTGCGGGTAAAACTGCAGCCTGCTTAAATAAAATGATGGATGATTTTTACAAACATGATGTTCAGGCAATAGGCGGAAAATTAAAAGAACTTCTGGGGCATACTCCGTTCGAAGTCATAATGGGCGCGCTTTTCGGAATTTTATTTGCGTTTTGTTTCCATCAATATTTACTGAATTATTAAAACACTTGCCTTTTTTTATCATTCATGTATAATGTAAATTGTTGAGGGTTTATAGATTTTAATTCTATATCCGACGTTTGTACCCTTAGGAAAGAAAGAGATCCTCTGAAATTAGATGGGTGTTGAAGAATTTAATTACAAATATATAAAAGACCGGGCAGGTGCCGGAAGCTGGAGACGCGGTTATGAATACCATTTGAAAGATATGGTATTTGATACATATCCGGAGAAAAACTTTTACATGGGAAAGGTAAAAGGTAATTTTCAGGATTTTTATAAAACCGATTTGATTTTCAAAAAGAATAAAGTTGAGGCACGTTGTAATTGCCCTTTAAAAGAAGAATGGTGCAAGCATGCCGTTGCGGTTGCATTAAAAGCGATTGATGAACATGCTTATGAGGATTGGTTAGAGACAAAATACGGAATAGAACCGAATTTTCCTGATGAAAATACAGCTTTAACGGAAGAACCGAAGGGAAATTATATTTTCCACTTCAATCCGAAACGTAAAGCAAATTTCTTCTCAGTTCTTGTTATGTCCAGAGAAACAGGAAAAGTAGTCCGCCAAATCGAACCTATTTTGCGTTCTCTGATTGAAGCCCAAAAGCAGGATAAAAATTTTGAATTGAATAATTCTCAAAAAGTTGAAGTTGCAATATTTCAGCAGCTTTTAACAATTTCCAGACAGGATAAAAAAGCCGGCTGGTATGATATTCCTATTACAAAATTCGGCCCGATGTTTACGCTTCTTTCAAAAGCAGACGAGGTGCTTGACGAAAAAACAAAAGACCGCCTGAAATTTGTTGATGAGGAATGGAAACTTAAATTATACGTAAATTCCGGAACGCAGGGAACAATTTTGCTTTCTCTTGAATGGGTGCGTCCGGATAAGGATGATGTTATTCCGTTTGAAGAAGTCAGATATTTTTCACGTCATTTGAAATGGGGACGTTACAAAAATCTTATTTTCCCGACAAATGTTGCAATTCAGGCGCTTCCGCAAAACCTTATTAAATCATCTTTCACTGATTTGAAAGACTCGGACGGCGGCAAATTTATATATGAAGAATTGCCCCAGCTCCGCGAAATTATGGATGTCGAAATTTCCGAAACAATAAGCAAACTTATGCTTGAAGAGCGTCCGCCGTTGAATATTGTAACGATGGGAATTGATTACGATCAATCTTTAAAGGCAACTCTGGAGTTTGAATACGACGGTGTGAAAGTTCCGTTCTCAAAAACCGCTGAAAAAACACCATATATCACAATTAAAAAGCCGGGCGAAGATTTGGTTTACTGGATTAAACGAAATTACCAGCATGAAATCGAAGCGTATCATATGCTTCTGGCATGCAAATTCGTGCCTATGCAAACGAACAATCTTGCTCTGGAAAAAGAAAACGCAATTGATTTTTACAATTATTACATAAAACAGGCAGGAGAAGGCTGGAAGTTTGAAGAAAAAGACGATATGAGCTTTTTCAAACTGATGGATGATCCCTTCAGACTGTGTGCCAAAATTGATTTTAGCGAAGATGCCTCAGACAGTTTTGATATTACACTTTACGGTCAGGTAGGAGATGAAATAATTTCATTCAGTGATATTTACGAGACAATTCAGAGCGGTGAAAAATACAGCCGCATCAGAAGTTTGGGATTTGTGGAATTTCCTGCGCAAAATATTTATGCAATGATGAGAGCGTTCAATTCATTTGACGTTTACCGCAATGCCGATGACAAATTTACCGTAAAAACTTACCGTGCCGGGCTTCTTAACGAATTGAAAAATTTGGATGTTGAACTTGTACTGAGTGAAAAGTTCCAGCAATTCTGGGAACAGATGTCATCATTTTCAACTACTGATGAACACGAACTGCCAAAAGACATTAATGCAGAGTTCCGCGAATATCAAATTAAGGGTTTCGGATGGCTCTGGTTTATGTATAAATACGGACTTAATGGCATTCTGGCTGATGATATGGGGCTCGGTAAAACATTGCAGGCTCTTGCTGTTGTGCAAAAGGCCAAAGAGGTTGACGGCCCTGCGCCAACTCTTGTAATCTGTCCGACAACGGTTGTTTTTAACTGGGAAGCAGAAATTCAGAAATTTGCGCCGACATTGAGTTGTCTGAAACTTTCAGGCGTTGACCGCAAAAACTTCTTTAAAGAAATTCCGAATTATGATGTGGTTATTACAAGTTATGCACTTGTGCGCCGCGACATTGAAAAACTTCAGAAATATAATTTCAGGTATATTATTCTTGATGAATCGCAAAATATTAAAAACGCACTTTCTCAAACTGCACAGGCTGTTAAAAAACTTAATGCCGAACACAAACTTGCACTTTCAGGAACACCTATTGAAAACAAACTCGAAGAACTCTGGTCAGTATTTGATTTCTTGATGCCGGGATTCCTGATGAGTATTTCCGAGTTTAATTTCCGTTACGTAAATCCGATAATGGAGCGCGGCGACAAAACAGTTGAAAAACGTTTGAAATTGCAGATTTATCCGTTCATCCTGCGCCGTATGAAACGGGATGTTGCAAAAGATCTTCCTGATAAAGTTGAAAACATCGCATACTGTGAATTGACTGACGAACAAAAAGACTTTTATCTTCAAGTCCTTGATTCAACCAAAGAAGAACTCTTTAAATCAATCGAGCAAAACGGACTTGAAAAAAGCAGACTTTCAATCTTCTCAGCCCTGCTCAGATTACGTCAAATCTGCTGTCACCCGAGATTGTACGATAAAGAAAATGTTAAACATATTCTTTCATCAGGCAAGTTTGAAAAACTTAAAGTCATGCTTGAAGAAATTATCTCAGAAGGCCACAGAGTTCTTTTATTCAGTCAGTTTGTCAACATGCTTGATATCGTAAAAGACTGGCTTGAACGCGAAGGAATTGATTACGAATATCTTACTGGTAAAACAAAAGATCGTCAGGCTGCTGTCGAAAGATTTAACAACAGTAATATACCGATTTTCTTAATCAGCTTAAAAGCCGGCGGAACCGGCTTGAACCTGACAGGCGCGGATTACGTTATTCATTACGACCCGTGGTGGAACCCTGCTGTTGAAGATCAGGCTACGGACAGAGCTTATCGTATCGGTCAAACCAAGAAAGTTTTTGTCTACAGACTTATTACAAAAAATACGGTTGAGGAAAAAATTCAAAAACTCAAAACAGTTAAGCGGAATCTTGTTGACAGCGTAATTTCTGTTGACAGAAATATTGTTAAATCTCTTACTATGGACGATATTAGAGAAATTTTCTCAGCTGATTAATAGAGGAAGGAGTCTGTTGTATGAAACAATATAAAGTGATTATTTTATGTTTTCTGTCAGCGGTCGTTTTGAGCTGTGGTTTTGTCTCTGCGTATGACGGAACAATATTTAAAAAATCAGTGCCTAAAAAAGATGTAACCTCAACTCCCCAAAAAGAAACAAAAACATGTGACACTAAAAGACAATCCGGAAATTATGCGGCATTCCCTTGCAAAGATATGGAATGTTACCCGTACGGTTATGATTTTACAAAAAAGTTTCCTCATGATTTGGCTGTAGATATCGGTACATCATGTACAACAGAGTATCAGGGGATTTCAAACGAAAAAAAGGGGATTAATCGGCTGGAAGCCTCAGCAGATGGTGAACTGGTAACATGGAAACTGGCAAAACAAGTATGTGAACGTCAAAATAAGCGCCTGCCAGATGTTGTAGAAGCAAAAAGAATGATTAAAGGTTTTCATGAACATGAAATTTATTACCCTACACCAACGCATGTGGTTTTCTGGACATCTGAAACAAAGGGAGATAGTGTAGCTGTTTGCGAATTCGATTCAGTTGAATGTAAAAGTGTTTCAGCGGGGGAGTTGCATAATATATGGTGTATACGCGGATATGAATATTTTGATAAATTCGATGGTCTGAAAGGCGTAAAATTTTTACCTTAGCTTGAAGAATATAAAAGAAAAACTCCGTGAAAATATCCTCTACTCATATCTAAGCGCATCAATCGGGTTTAAAAGAGAAGCCTTGTATGCGGGATAATATCCGAATAACACTCCGATTGCGCCCGAAAATCCGAGTGACAACAGAATTGAGAAAGTCGATATTGAAATTGACATTCCTGCGAATATCTGCAAAAGTTTTGAGCCGAAAACTCCGATTGCAACACCTATAAGTCCGCCGATTATTGAAAGCAGAAATGATTCTATCAAAAACTGGATTCTGATATCTGAGGCTTTTGCGCCGATTGCCATTCTGATTCCGATTTCTTTTGTTCTTTCCGTAACGGAGACAAGCATTATGTTCATAATTCCGATTCCGCCGACAAGCAGTGAAACTGATGCGATTGCACCGAGAAGAAGCGACATTGTTCTTGCGGAAGATTTGATTGTTTCCTGCATTTCCGCAAGGTTTCTGATTTCAAAGTCATCTTCCTGATTTTTTCCTATATTGTGGCGGCGTCTAAGTATATCAGTAATATCACTCTGCGCAATGCTTAAAGCCTCGTCGCTTATTGCCTTTACATTAATCATTTTAACAGAACCCGGGAAATCCGTTCCGAAAACTTTCTTTTGCGCCGTTGTAATCGGAATGAAAACAAGATCATCCTGATCCATTCCCATGCCGTTTTCGCCTTTCATTTTTAAAAGCCCTATAATTTTAAACGGAACATTTCCTATACGCATTGTTTTATTTATCGGATCCATGTCGCCAAAAAGTTCTGTTGCAACCGTGTTTCCGATAATTGCGACTTTGGTGCTGTTTTTTATATCAACAGGAATGAAGTTTCTTCCGTCAACGATTTCGTAATTTCTGATAAAAAGATATGATGCGGTGGTTCCTGCAACAGTGGTTGCCCAGTTCTGGTTCCCGTAAGTCAACTGAAGGCTCTGGCTTGAATAAGGTGCAACCGCCAAAACTCCGTTTGCATTGCTTTCAATGACTTCGGCGTCCTTAAGTGTTAAAGTCGGTTTTGTTCCTGAACCCATTCTAACCCCGCCGGAAGTTGCGGAACTTGAGCGTATCATCAGCAGGTTGCTTCCCATAGATTCCATATCTTTTGCGATTCTTTCGCTTGCGCCGGAACCAACGGCAAGCATAATAATTACCGCACTGACGCCGATAATTATACCGAGCGAGGTGAGCATTGAGCGCATTTTGTTTATTTTTAGCGAAACAACCGCCATTTTGAAAGTCGATTTGAAATCTATCATTTATGTTTCCTTGTGTGTTGATGGTTTAGGATTTTGGTATTTGAACCCGACAAATCATTGAAAAATTATTTTCGTTTGACTTCGTCCGAGATAATATTGCCGTCTTTAAAGCGTACTACACGTTTACAGTATTCTGCAATATCAGGTTCGTGAGTTACAAGAATAATTGTTTTTCCTGTTTTTTCGTTAAGGTTAACAAAAAATTCCATAACTTCAATACTTGTTTTTGTATCCAAATTACCGGTCGGCTCGTCCGCAAGAATAAGCGGCGGGTCGTTTACAATTGCTCTTGCGATTGCAACACGCTGCTGCTGTCCGCCCGACATCTGATTGGGCATATGATCTTCTCTTGCTTCAAGTCCGACTATTTTTAAGGCATGTTTTGCACGTTTTATCCTCTCTTCTTCCGGAATACCTTTGTAAATCATCGGAAGTTCAACGTTTTCAAGCGCGGTTGTTCTGGCAATAAGATTGAAGCCTTGAAAAACAAATCCCATTTTTGAATTTCTGATTTCCGCAACTTCGTTCGGTGTAAGATTAAGCATATCAATGCCGTCAAGATGGTAACTGCCGGAATTCGGTTTGTCAAGAGTGCCCAGCATGTTCATAAAGGTTGATTTGCCTGAGCCTGACGCCCCCATAATGGCAACAAATTCGCCTTCTTCAACGCTTAATGACACACAGTTAAGTGCATTAAAGCTGTCTTCACCTGTTTGATATGTTTTTATAGCGTCTTTAACTTCAATCAGTGCCATTTTTCACCTTTTGTTAAAACATTCCAGGGCCGCGGCGGCGTTTATTTCCCGGAGTCGCAGGCATTTTACCTTTAATTCCGGTTATAATTAGGTCTTTTTCTTTAATCTCTTTTGCTTTGATTTCCGTAAAATTGTCGTCGCTTGCACCGATTTCAATATCGTGACGTACTGGTTTGCCTTTTTCCAAAAGCCAGACGCCTTGATTTTTGTATTTTGTGCCGTCTGTTTTAGGCGTAAACTTAAGCGCAATATTCGGGGCGCATAATACATTTTCGCGTTTATTTGTAATTATTGAAACGTTTGCTGTCATTCCGGGCTTAAGTTTTAAATCTTCATTATTGACGTCAACAATTACGGAATATGTGACAACGTTGCTTGTGTTTGTGGACGCCAGCCGAACCTGTGTGACTTTACCGGTGAAAAGACTGTCCGCATATCCGTCAAGCGTATATGTTACGTCCTGACCTTCTTTAACTTTTCCGATATCTGCTTCTGAGACGTTAACTTCAATTTGCATTTTCGTTAAATCTTGTGCGATTGTGAAAAGTTCAGGAGCCTGAAAACTTGCCGCAACCGGCTGTCCGAGGTCTATATCGCGGGAAATTACGGTCCCGTCGACAGGTGCAATAATTTTTGTATAACCAAGGTTTGTCATTGCGGTTTTTAATGATGCCTGATATTGTGATATTTGCGCTTTTGCGGCATTAATCTGAGCCAGATCGGATTTGTAAGTGCTTTCCGCCTGATCAAGTTCGCTTTTGGCTACAAAGTTTTTTGCGTAAAGATTTTTATATCGCTGATACATTTTTTGGTCATACTCTGTTGTTGCCTGAAGTTTTGCAAGATTCGCCTGTGCATTTGCGATTTGTGCTTGATTTTGCTGTACTGTAGCTTCAAAGTTTGCCGGATCTATCTGTGCCATCAGCTGACCCTTTTTAACTTCCGAGTTGAAGTCTACATATATTTCTTTTATTAAGCCTGAAACTGTTGAACCTACACTTACGGTATTTACCGGATTAATTGTTCCGGAAGCCTCGACTATTTCTGTAATCGTGCAGCGTTTTAGCGGCTGTGCATCATAGCGGACTTTGTTTTTAAGATAAACATATGCAGATGTTCCCGCAATTAAAACTAAAAATGCTGCACCTGTTATTATATATCTTCGTTTCAAAAGTTCAGATAATTTCATTATTTTTTATCCTCCAGATCAATTTTAACATCCGGTTTTAGTGCGATAGCCTGTTCGAGCGCTGCTCTTGCCACATTATAATTATATACGGCCTCAACATAAGATTGCTGTGCGTTGTTGTAGTTGACTTTTGCATCCTGAAGCTCTATGTAATCACCAATTCCGACATAGTATCTTCCATCTGCAAGTTCAAGGTTTTCTAAAGTTTGTTTAACCTTTACTGCAAGAAGCGGAATCTGTTTTTCTAATTGTATCATATCAATATAGGCGGCCTGAACTTCAAAATAAATATTTTGTTTTAAAAGATCAATTTCATTTTGAGCAAGTTCGACTTGAATTTTTGCTGCATCAATTTCTGTTTTTTGCCCCCAAATATTTACGGATGTGCTTAAGGACAGTCCCATGTTGAAAGAGTTGGTGGTATTTGTATCACGAAAGTTGTAGCCTGCACTGCCGCTGAGTGTCGGGTAAAATTGACGTTTTATATAAAGCAGAGATTGTTTCATTGCCTTTAAGGTGTTTTCATACGCTTTTAAATCCGGACGGTTTTCAATAGCTATTTCAACTGATTTTTCAAACGTGTACGGAAACGGTTTGAATTTAAAACTGTCAATAACATCAAGTTTTTCAACAGATGAGGTTAATGTTGCATCCTCAACATCTTTTGGCAGTTTGCTCAAGTCTCTTTTTTCCGAAATTTTTGTCAAATTTACAGGAATTTCTTTTCGTTTAAAGTTGAAAGTTTCAGTATTTTTGATTTCGTATTCCGGTGCGTAAGCTATGTACATTGAATTGTTTAATCTGACTATTGCATTTTTATACTGATTTTCTGATTGAACAAGCGAAACTTTAGAATCGCTCAGATAAACTTCAGCGTTTACCAGATCGATTTTTGAGCGCAAACCTTCATCAAAATAAGCCTTTGTTCTCTGATAATTCCGCGTGTTAATTTGAACGTTCGCACGGTTTACGTCCATTGCCGCTTTTGCCGCAAGCACCGCATAATAATTGTTTTTGACTGTATAAATTGTAGACAAAACCGTATTATCAAAACTAAACTGGCTTGCAATCAGATTGAATTTTTGCATTCTTATTCTTGCATTGGTTTTTCCAAAGTTCCAGATAAGCTGGTTTATAGATGCTTCCGCTCCGTAATAATTGTTATTTGTGTTTCTTATTCTGGTGTGGCTGTCATTATAATATAATCCTGTGCCAAGACCTATCGTCGGGAAAAATTCTGATTTTGCCAGATTAACATCTGTTTTGCTTAAGAAATAGTTATATCTTGCCTGCTTTATTGCAGGACTGTTTTTTAATGCGATTTCAATACAGTCTTCTATTGAAAGAACCATACCTTTTTGAACAGCAGCAACTTCCGCTGTGTATGCAGCAGGGGCAAATGATATGAATAAGCCTGTTATCAATATAATTGTTTTAATTTTATTAATTATGGTCAAAATTAAAACTTCCTCAAATATTCTACCATTCAATTAACGATTTTATTATATATTTTGTTCATTTTAATCATTTATAAGGATTAAATTTAAAAATTGACGCATTTGTTAGCGGATTAAAAAGAAAAATTTTTTCAGAATAATTCCGTAATAAAAAATATTTTTTGATAAAAGGTTGCACAACCCGAGGTTTTATAATATTATAAAAGATATGATATTATAATAAGAGGGTTAAGAAATTATGCGGAATGTTATTTGTATAAAATGGGGAGATAAATTTGGTGCTTCATATGTCAATCGTCTTTATAAAATGGTTGATAAGCATATGACAAAACCGTATCGTTTTGTCTGTTTTACGGATGACGGAAGCGGTTTGGCTGACGGTATTGAAGTGCGTGATTTGCCCGATTTTACAGAAAATAAATCATTCCCTGACAGAGGCTGGAGAAAACTTTCTCTGTTTGCCGAAAAACTTGCTGATTTAGAAGGTGTTGCATTATTTCTTGATCTTGACGTTGTTATTAAACAAGATTTAACTCCGTTTTTTGAAGAAGAAGGCGAATTTTTGATTTGTAAGGATTGGGACTTTCCAAATGATATAATCGGCAACTCTTCCGTATTCAGATTCGAAGTCGGCAAACATCCGGATGTTTTGGAAAACTTTTATAAACTTGGTAATACGGTTTGCGACAATTACCGGAATGAGCAGGCTTATTTGTCTTATGAAATGAAGAGAAAAGGTATTCTAAAATACTGGGACAAATCCTGGTGCGTCAGTTTTAAAAGACATTGTTTGTGGCCTTTCCCGCTGAACTATTTTAAGGTTCCAAGAGATCCTGAAGATGCAAAAATCCTTGTATTTCACGGGCGTCCGACTCCGGAACAGGCTTATAAAGGTTTCTGGGGCAAAGGTGGCTTCAGATATGTAAAACCAACCAAATGGCTTGCAAAATACGGTGATTTTGAATAAATATTTGGAGTTTTCATGAGTGAATTTTTTGATTTAAATTCGGAGAGTGACTATTATCGTCAAGCCGAGATTGTAAAAGTTTCTGTTATAATCCCCGCGTATAATACTGAAAAATATATTGCAAAGTGTTTGTCGTCTTTAGTAAATCAAACTCTGAAAGATATTGAAATAATTGTAGTTGATGATGGCTCTACTGACGGAACTAAATCAATAATTTCCCAATTTGCAGTAAAAGATAAACGTATAAAGATTATTGAACAATGCAATAAAGGCCCGAGCGCTGCTCGAAATACAGGTATAAAAGCTGCTCAGGGCGAATATATTGGTTTTGTTGATGCTGATGATTGGGTTGACAATGATTTTTATGAAAGACTTTATTCAGGTGCTAAAAAATTTAACAGTGATTGTGCCGCAACAAGTTTTGTTCGTTCTGGAAAATTTATTAAAAGTAAAAGATGTAATTATAAAAAAGAAGAATTTTTTACCGACATTTCTATTAAAGTTGCAAGGGCGTTTATTCCGAGATTTAATTATGTGTGGAATAAAATTTATAAACGTGATGCGCTGTTAAAATTGAATATACTTTTCCCTGAAGGAAGATTATATGAGGATATTTATTGGCTTGTAAGAGTTGTATATGGTCTTAACGGTCTTGTAACAGTGCCAGGTACTTATTACCATTATAGAAGAAATAACACGTCAATAGTTACCAAAAGATCTCAGAAAACTAAGATTGATAACATTAATGCCTATAAAGATTTGTTCAATTTTATGAGAGAGCATAATATAAATATTCTTTTGCCCTGCAGTACAGGAGAAAAAGAAAAAATTAGATTTATGGGAATTAAAATTTTACAAAAAGAATTTTATTATCCAAATACTGAAGTTTATAAACTTTTTGGATTATTTAAAATATTAACCATTGAAAAAGATGGTTTCAGACAGCCCTTTTAAATGTCCAGAAATCCTTTTGGAACATTACCAGAAACGGTATAATTTCAAGCCTGCCGACAAGCATTGAAATTATCATAATGATTTTTGTCGCAGCATGCATACTGTTAAATGATCCCATTGGTCCTGTGACTTCTC
Source organism: Candidatus Gastranaerophilales bacterium (assembly GCA_944325585.1). Lineage (GTDB taxonomy): Bacteria > Cyanobacteriota > Vampirovibrionia > Gastranaerophilales > Gastranaerophilaceae > Scatenecus. Next base: position 6,673 of record CALVAS010000008.1, on the reverse strand, counting down.
CAAATCCGGGGCCTATGTTGCCAAGAGCTGTAATAGAGCCTGTTATACCGATTGTTATATTTTGTTCAATAATTGTTATTAAAAAAGCACCAATGGCAAAACAAATAAAATAAAAGAATACAAATACAACTGTTTGATTTAATATTTCATGCGGGATTATTGCATTATCAACTTTAACATTTAAAATAGCATTCGGGTGAAGAATTTTAACTAAAGAATTTTTCATTGATTTATAAACAAGAATCCAGCGCATCATTTTAATACCGCCGCCTGCAGAACTTGCGCATGAACCCATAAACATAACGGTAAATAAAAGTGCCTGAGGAAGAAAACTCCATTTAGCAAAATCAACACTGGCACTGCCTGTTGATGTTATAATACTTGCAACCTGATAAAAGGCGTGCATTAATGAGTCTTTAATTCCGTAACCGTCGCAAAATATTAAAGCAATAGCGATTGAAATTGACATAATAAAAATTACGCTTGCATATGTTCTGAATTCTTCATTTTGGAATAGCAGGGAAGGTTTTCTTTGTGTAAAGACTTTGTATTGAAAAATAAAACTTGAGCCTGCAAGAAACATGAAAACTGTCGTTATCCAAATTATAATATTTGAATGATAACCTGCAAGGCTTTGCGAGTTTGGTGAAAACCCGCCAGCAGCTAATGTAGACAGAGCATTGCATACTGCATCAAAAAGCGGCATACCCGCTAAATATAAAAGAATTACATCAATTATTGTTAGTACTGTATAAATTTTCCATAAAATGGAAGCGGTATTTTTAATACGAGGAGTAATTTTATCTTCAGTAGGCCCCGGGGCTTCAGCAAAAAACATTTGACGACCAGCCACCGCAAATTGAGGTAAAATTGCAATAAATAATACTATAATGCCCAAACCGCCCAGCCATTGTGTCAAAGAACGCCAGAAGAAAAATGTTTCCGGATAGTTGTAATCGGTTAATATTGTTGCACCTGTTGTGGTAATGCCAGATACGGCTTCAAAAAGTGCATCAACAGGACTCAATCCATAAAATAAAAAAGGCAGTCCTGAGATTATTCCAAATAGTATCCAGGATATGGCTACCGTAAATAAAGCTTCTGATTTTTTTATATCGTTGATATTTTCAATCTGATATGCATTTTTTACAAATTTTCTAAGCGAATGTCCGCATAATATTGAAGCGATTCCGGCTGTTAAAAAAGGCAGAATTGAAACATAATCTTTGTAAATTATTGCCACTACAATCGGCGCCAATATAACCAAGCCGATGTATTTTAATATTAATCCTATTGCATTAGCAAGATAATTAAGACGCATATTATTTTACCTTAAAGAATTTTTTAATTTCCAGTGCATCTTCCGCTTTGGTAAAGATAATCATAATATCACCTGTTTGAATTTCAGTTATGCCTTTAGGAATTATGACCGAATTATTTCGTTCAAGCGTTCCGATAATTGCATGTCGCGGAAGCTGTAAATCCATAATTCTTCTGCCGTTAAATTCCGGAAGCACTCCGATTTCTAAAACTTCTCCCTGTCCTTGTTCGACTGTTGCAAGAATATCAACATCATTTTCCTGCAAATCATTTCTGACTTCATTAATAGCCGAATTCTTTGGTGAAATTGCTATGTCGATACCTACTTTTTCAAAAAGCGGAATGTTTAAAACTTTCGAAACTCTTGCAATTACACGTTTTACGCCGAGTTGTTTTGCAAGAAGCGAACATAATAAATTCCGTTCGTCATTATTTGTAACACTTATAACAACATCAGATGAGCCGATATCTTCTTCATCCAGAAGTTTAAGATCCGTTCCGTCGCCGTTAAGCACCAGTGTATTTTGAAGGTTTTCTGCAAGACAGTGACTGCGTTCATAATCTTTTTCAATTATTTTAGTTTTTATTTTTAATGTTTCGAGACTTTGCGCAAGCATCATTCCAACATTACCGCCGCCAATGATTGCAACATTTTTAACCTGTTCTTTTTCATGGAAAAACGTTCCGGCTAAAATATCCAGTGAATATGATGTTCCCATAAAAATGAGCTTGTCATTTACAAGAATTTCCGTTTCGCCGTTTGGAATGAAAAGCTGGCTGTCTCTTGTTATCCCGACAATCAGCGTGTCATCAGTAAAACCGACATCTTTTATTTTTTTACCGGCAATCGGAAGATTTTCTTTTACTTTATATTCAAGAAGTCTTGCTTTGCCGTCGGAAAAATTTTCAACGTCAAGCGCATGAGCTACCGTGACAATCCGGAAAATTTCCTGCGTTAAAAGTTCTTCCGGCCAGATTATGTAGTCAATGAAAACATCCGTAAAATAATCGTCGCTTTTTTGATAAGTAAGAGTGTTCTTATATTCTTCTTTACTTACAAAACAAATAGTTCGAATTTTTCCGTATCTTTTTGCCGCAAGACATGCAACAATATTTGCTTCATCCATTGCAGTGCAGGCAATAAAAATATCAGCATTTGTTATATCCGCGCATTTTAAAACTTCAATATCGGATGCGTTTCCTTGAATAAAACTTATATCAAGTTTGTTAAATTCATCTGTTCTGTTTTCTTCTTTATCTATGATTGTAATGTCATGGTCTTCAAAAAATTCTGTTGCAAGAAGACATCCGACTTCCGTTGCTCCGTAAATTATAATCTTCATAACAAAGAGATATTACCCTAAAGATGTTTTTTTTACAAGTCAGTAAAGATTCAGGCAAATTGAAACAAAATGAAAATCAGAACATTCTGTATTAGTTGAAGCGCAAGAATTGCAACAATCGGGGAGATATCAATCATGCCAATCGGCGGTATAAATTTTCTGAAAATTCCAAGATAAAGTTCTGTCGACTGCCAGATGAATTTCCAGGGCTGTTTGTACCAATTTAGTCTGGGAATCCAGCTTAAGAAGATTCTTGCGATTATCAAAATATAAAATATCAGAAAGATATTATTAATGCCGTAGATTAAACCTCTAATCATAAAAATCCTTTATCGTTTACGGGGGCTCAATTACAATTGAGAATTTGATTTTGTATTTTTACACTGACAATTATTGCGTTCAGCCGGAATTTTTTCAATCATCTTGAAGAGTAATGTTTTTAAGTTTGAGAGATTGTTATTAAACACTTCAATAACTTCGTGATGAGAAACAGGCGGAACATCACCGACAAGTCCTGCGTCGTAGTCTGTAATCAAAGAAATATTCAAAGGACACATATCCATTTCTTTGACAAGATAGTTTTCAGGGAAAGCGGTCATATTGATTACTTCCCAACCTTGATTGGTAAAGAATTTTGATTCTGCTTTTGTAGAAAATCTCGGGCCGTTAATGACAACTACCGTACCGGTTTCATGAACAGTAATTCCCAATTCTTTTCCTGTTTCGATTGCAAGTTGTCTAAGTTCCGGACAATAAGTTTCAGCCGGAGAAGGGTGTGTTACAACAGGACCTTCAAAGAATGTTGATTTTCTTCCGTCAGTCCAGTCAACAAACTGATCGCAGATTACAAAATCTCCGGGTTTTACATGTTTTTGTAAACTTCCGGCAGCGCATGGAGAAATTACTCTTTCAACACCGACAGATTTCATTGCCCATACATTTGCGCGGTAATTTAAAAGGTGAGGCAAAATGGTATGATTTCTGCCATGACGCGGCATAAATGCAACTTTGTGCGGGCCGATTTTTCCGATAAAAAGATTGTCACTCGGCATTCCGTAAGGTGTTTCAACACGGACTTCCTCTATATCATCAAGAAATTTATAAAATCCTGAACCGCCAAAAACACCGATTGTTGCTAATTTTTTATTTTCCATTTGCTTCTCCTTAAATTTTTTGATATCTTATCTGAAATTTTATCATAAAAAAAGTTTATAGCAAATTTACAAATTTGACAAAAAACTTGACAAATAATCGTAAAATTTACAATTGTTAAAGCCTTGCTGTGCGCGGGTTTTGGCGGGATGGTAAAAATTAAGACTTGAAATTTGAAATTTTTGTAATATTATAAGGGTATGATTTAAATTCTTGGAAGTTAAATTCCTTGAAAAAAGAGGGAGAGAATAAATAGCTTTCAGGGATTCTCAATTTACAACCAGAGGATTACATTTTGAAAAAATTACTAGTATTCACGGTCGCACTTTTGTGTACAACTTTATGTGCCCCGGCTCATGCTGCGGATATAAACACCGTGAAAGCAACAATTGTTAAACACGCTCTTGAAATGGGTGTTGATCCGGCAATTGCTTTATCTATTGCAAGAACAGAATCAGGGTTTCGTCATGAAGCCAAAAGCAGCCACGGAGCTGTAGGCGTATTTCAATTGATGCCTTCAACAGCAAGAAGAATGGGATTGAATCCTTATTTGCTGAATGATAATATCCGTGGCGGTATTATGTACTACAAGATGATGTACAAAATGTTCGGTTCTATGGAATTGGCGCTTGCAGCATATAACGCAGGGCCGGGAAATGTTAAAAAATACAACGCGGTTCCTCCGTACGCTGAAACTAAACGTTTTGTAAACAAAATTATGACGGACTACCATAATTATAAAGCTAATCCGGATCCGTCAATGGTAAAAGCAACAAAAGTCTCTGCTCAGAACGCAAAGACTTCAACAGCAAATATTAAGTCTGATGCTGCCAAGCCTGTGAAAGTTGAAGTGGTTGAAGAAACTCCGATTGAATTAGAAATTGAGGCAACAACACTGGCTATTTAAAAAAGGTGTATAAGAAACGGGCGGGATTGAAAATCCCGCCCGTTTCTTATGTGTTTAAATAAAAATTTAATTTAGCGAATGTAGGCAGAATAAAACTCTGATAAAAGTTCTTGACCTTTTAAAATTGATTTGTAATCCACATTTTCATCCGTCGAGTGCATGTTGTGTACATCGGCAAGTCCGACAAGATACGGCAGAAATTTTTCGCCTTTTGCATTGGTTCTGTTTGCGTAAATATGTGTTTCCGCACCGGCATGAAAAGAAGAAATTTCAGGCTTAATCCCTACTTTTTTCGCAACCGTTTCAAATAAAATCGGAATGTATTCATCCTCTGATTTCTCAAATGGCGGAAGATGCTCTTCAAAAGTTATTTCTGCTTTTGCAATGCCTTCATACTGGTTGTTGAAATCTTCTATTTCAAAAAGCATTCTTTCTTTTAATTCTTCTTCCATTTGTCTGCTGGAGCTTCTGATTGAATAACTTGCATCAGCCGTTGTGTTTATAATATTTGTAACATTCAAATTGCCTGATGAGATTCCGCCGATATTGCAGGAAGTTACTACCTCGCCGTTCTCTGAATAATAAACGCCCTGCGGAAGATTTGCCACAATATCAGCAATCAGTTTTGCCGCATTTTCTCTTGTTGAATCAGCTATATCAATTCCTGAATGTCCGCCTTTAAAACTGGTTACATGAATTTTTACCGTTGTGTAGCTGGCGCCTGATGTCATAAGCTGTCCGAGGCTGTCGCTGTCAAGAACCAGAACATATTTGGAATTCAATTTGTCAAATTCAATATTTCGGATACCGGAGGCACCGTTTTCTTCGTCCCTTGTGAAAACAAGTTCAAGCTCTCCGTGCGGAACATCTGATTTTGACAATTCTGTTGCAAAATAAAGCGCATTTGCGAGTCCTGCTTTATCATCTGCTCCGAGAGTGCGTCCTTTTGCTCTTATCAAGTCTCCGTCAAGATAAGTTTCAACAGGACTGTCATCACCTATTATATCCATATGTGCTGACAATAGCAGCGGAGGTTTTGAGCTGTCAGTTGCAGGAATATTTATTAAAACGTTTTTATAATTATCAAGCCTGCAGTTAAGTGATTTGTTTTTGCAATAAGTTTGGAGCCATTCAATGACTTTGTCTTCGTGCAGAGACGGAGACGGAATTTCTGCAAGAGTGCAGAACAAATTAATCAGTTCATATTCATTTCTTATTTTATTTATTGGCATTGCAAGCTCCTTAAACTTTATTGTTTGTATATTATAACACAGAAAACGATTATTTTATATTTATATTGACCAAATTAATAATAACTCTTAATTTATTTTAAGTCAATTATACTAACTCCATCTCCGCCTTCACCGTCTCCGCCGGCGCGAAAATCGCGGACATAAGGTGAGGTATTCAAAAACTCTCTGACTGCGGATTTGAGCGCACCTGTTCCGTGCCCGTGAATAACTGTTACTTCTCCAAAACCTGCAAGGCTTGCCTGATCAAGAAACAGTTCAAGAGCATCCAGACCGTCTTCGACAGTTTTTCCGCGAATGTCAAGTCTGTTTGAAATTTCTGTTTTTCTGAGTTCAAATCTTTCGGTCATTACGGGTTTATAGCCTGTGGATTTTGTTTCGTATTTTTTATCGTAAGGAGCGAGTTTGTCTTTGTCCATCTGAGTTTTGATATTTCCCATCTGTACCAGAACTTTTCCTTTTTTGTCAGGTTTTGAAAGAAGGGTTACAGTCTGGTGAAGTTCTTTTACAAGAAGTTTGCCGCCGATTTGAATGTTTTCAAAATCAACCGGAGCATATTTATTTTTTTCATCATATTCATTTAGTTTTTCGTTGAATCCCTGTTCAAGTTTGGCAAGACGCGAATAAGATCTGCGCGCAATTTTTTCACTTTTTTCTTTGCGCATATCGTCTATAATTGATTTTAATTCTGCTCTTACCTC
>CALVAS010000007.1 GCA_944325585.1 Candidatus Gastranaerophilales bacterium | reverse complement strand
CTCATTGCAACGTTGATTGCATCGCAGACAAGGTCAGTGTTCAATGCTTCAAGGATAGTTTTGCCCGGAAGAATTTCGGCAGCCATAGCAGCTGAGTGAGTCATACCTGAGCAGCCGAGAGTTTCGACAAGCGCTTCCTGAATAATACCGTCTTTAACATTAAGAGTTAATTTGCAGGTACCTTGCTGAGGAGCACAGCATCCGCAGCCGTGAGTTAAACCTGAAATTTCTTCGATTTTTTTAACCTTAGTCCATTCGCCTTCTTGCGGAATCGGAGCAGGTTCGCCTTTTACGCCGCGTTTTACGCAGCACATTTCTTCTACTTCGTGTGTAAGTTGTATACGATCCAACATTTTCTATACTCCCTTCGGTTATATACAAGACTATTGTACGTGCTGAAGGGGGCAAGTCAAGAATTAATCAATCTCTAATTTAATCGCACCCTGACGGAAGATTTTTATTTCATCATCAAAAATTCCGGCAACAGTTGATTCCAGACCTTTGGCAAAATATCCGTAATCAGAAATTACAATATCAGCTAAATCTTTCATATTTTCAAGCGCCTGTTCGTAAGTCTTGGCGGAAGGCTGATGAGAAAGGTTTGCGCTGGTTGTTGCAAGAACGTGACCGGGGGCAATGTCGCATATTTCTCTGAACACTTCATTATCAGGCACTCTTATCCCGACAGTATTCATGCCAGACGTCACAAAGTCAGGTGTTTTTGAACTTTTTTCCAATACAAGCGTCAGGGCGCCGGGAAAGTATTTTTTGATAAGTTTTGACGCTGTTTTTGAAAGCGGCTGCTTTACATATTCAAGAAGATGGTACGCCTCGTTTGACATTAAAATCAAAGGCTTTTGTGCTTCACGGTGTTTGATTTCATAAATTTTTTGGACTGCTTTTTCATTCTCAGGAAGACACCCCAGACCCCAGACTGTATCTGTTACGTATGCGATTACTCCGCCGTTTTCTAAAATATGTTTTATTTCTTCTTTGTTTTCCAGCATTGTTATGTTTCCTTTCAATTTTTATTTAATCGGTTTTGTCTTACAGGTCATCCTGAACTTGTTTCAGGATCCCGTCGAGATGCTGAAATAAATTCAGCATGACAAAACCGAACAAAATTTATAATATATCATTATATAAATCCTTAAATTCCGGATTTGTTTCTTTTATTTTATTGATTTTCCATTCTCTGTGCCAGTTTTTTATTTGTTTTTCTTTTTTTATTGCATTTTCTATATTATTAGAAACTTCGTAATAAACCAGTTTCGTAAGATTATATCTTTTTGAAAACCCATCAACTGCTTTCGTTTTATGTTCAAATATTCTTTTTACAAGATTTGAAGTTACTCCTGTGTAAAAAACATTATTGTTTTTATTTGTTAAAATATAAACAAAATATAAACTTTCATCCATTGTTAATCTTACTTTCTAAATCTTCCGATAACTCTCTGAACAAGCTCTGAGGCATAATCCATTTTCATCACAAGATTAAGCGGAACATAAACAGCCATACAGATTACAAAGATAACTGCAATTTTAACCAGTTCAAAAATCATCAGAGGGAAATTTATATATTTGTCATATGCGTATGCGGCAAGCATACATACGGCAAAGGTAAAAGCACCGGCAGCCAGCATTTTGAAAAGATTTATAAACAACGATTTATAATCCATTTTCATCTTTTTAGTCATCAAAAAGCCGAGAACACAGGCGTTAAAAAGAGTTACAAGCGACGTTGACAATGTAATCCCGCCGATTCCCATATGCCAGTGAGTGATGAATAAGATATTTAAAAAGAATTTCAGTATGATTGATGAAAACGCAACTAAAAACGGTGTTGCGCTGTCATTAAATGAATAATAAACCCTTGTAATTGAATCTCTGAAAACATACGGCAAAATTGAAACTGACAAAAACCAGAGAGCTTCTGTCACCATAAACGTAGCTTCTTCATCAAACGCACCGCGTTCAAATACAAGTCTTACACTATCAAGCCCGACTACCAGAATTCCGATTATTATCGGGATTGCCGCAAAAAACAAAACACCGACACCTTTGTTAAAATAATTTCGTATTCCGTCATAGTCTTTGTCCGCCACAAGCCTTGCAAAAATCGGGAAAAGCGGAACAAGAAATGCCGTCACCAGAATTCCGACGGGAAACTGGAAAACTCTGTTGGCATAACCTATTGCGGTCCATGCACCTTCGGAAATTGAAGAGGTAAAAAACATATCAACATAAATATGCACCTGTCCGATGGTTGAACTTAAAACTGCCGGAAAAAGAAGCTCACAGATTTCTTTAAAATGCGGATTGTTTGTAAATTCAAAATTCGGTCTTAGTTTAAAGCCGAGTTTTCTGATATTCGGATATTGAATCACAAGTTGTAAAACCGCACCGATTGTTGTTGCCCAGGCAAGCGCAAGCCCTTTCTTGTCATCAGGAGCCGCCGCCACAGACATAGCAATTATTGAAACGCTCATAATTATCGGCGACAGGTTCGGAAGCATAAACTGTTTATATATAATCAAAATTCCGTAATAAATTCCGACTATTCCGCCAACAACAAGCAAAGGCGTCATTATTTTTAAGTGAGTTGCCGCAAGATTAATCATCTCCTGTGAACCGTTTGAAATGATTAATCCCATAATTTCTTTCGGAAAAATGAAAATCAAAACAGACAGAACAAGAAAGAATAAAATCGTCGCCGTCATAAATGTTGAATAAAGTTTGTTGATTTTTTCAGACGGTTTGTCTTTTAACGACGTGATTAGTTTTGAAAAAATCGCAACGGTTGCACTGTGAAAAGGGCCGCCCACACCGCCCAATAAAATCAAAGATAAAGATGGTATTTGATATGCATAATAATAAGCGTCAGACACCATATTTGCGCCGTAGTAATTTGCGATTACAACATCTCTTACAAATCCGATTAATTTACTCACAATCGTCACGACTGCAATAAGCCATGCAGCTTTCAATACACTTGTTGTTTTTGTGTCTTTATTTACTTCTGTTTGATTTTCCATACTCTTTTACTGTTTTCTCAGGCGCCCGCCGCACGGCGGGCGCCTGTTCAATCCCTTACCAGTCATAACCGGAATCGCTTTGCTTAACAAGCTCCACGAATAATCTCAAAGCCTTTTTATTGCCTTCATTTTCCGGATACGAAAAAGTTATTGTATTCAATCCTTTTTTCAAATATTTTGAAATATCTATTCTGCAAATTCTGTTTGAAGGAAGAATGCCTTTACAGAGTTCAAAAACATACTCTTTACCGTTTATATCCGCAACAAGAGTTGTGACTAAATATTTGTTATCAATAACGATTTCAGCCTGCTTTTCCGGAAGATAAAAAGTCTGAGTAATTGTCTTTTGAGATTCGTCGGCAGAAAGTATTACCGGCTTTGTGGCAAGCGTAATCCCGTTGTAATAATGTTGAAGAATTTTATAAAACGGAAGTTTCATCTCTCCGCCCATAAATCCTGCTCCGAACTGGCTCATTCCCACACCATGCCCGTAGCCGCCGCCGAATGCTTTTATTGAAATCAATTTGCCCTCATCATCAAACTGAGGTTCAAAAACAACATTTGCGCTCGGCAAAGCCTTTCCGTCCTTGGTAAACAAACGACGGATTACAAGTTCCTTATAAATTTTATAAGTTCCCGAATTTGTTACGATATCAACTTCAACAATTTTACCTGATTGACCGCGTTTTTTAACGTTAATTGCAAGAATATCTCCGAGTTTGTCACCTTTATTAAATGCAGGCTTTACAAAACCGGTGGAAGACTGCACGGCAAGCGTTGATTCTAAAGCCTTCCGAAGTTCTTCCGGTTCCCACTCACGCGTCCATCTGAAATATGGTGATCTGATATCATACGAATCCGGTGTTGATTTGTAGAACTCAGTCGCGGCTTCTTCACTTTCCAAAGACTGCTGACTTAATATATCAGGTTTTGCTCTTAAATAAACTCTGTCTTCTGAAGGAAACTCTTTTGTTTTCGGATCAGAAAAAGCGTAAGCATAACTTTCAGTATATCCGCCGGCAGTTGATGAATAGAGAGCAAGAATCAAATCCCAGCCGCTCAGAGCAACAATTCCCGTTGTTTCCGCAACCGCTCTGTCGGAAATTTCTGTTTCGGTATTTGCGCCGTAGTAAACCTGACTTGCAACTGAATCAACAACGTCATAGTTTACGGAAGACTTTGTTCTTGGCGTCAAAACATAGTTTCTTGCCGCAACACTTTGAGCCTTTAAGGCTTCCAGCCCGAACCGCACAGGCATTTCATTCGGTACAACACCGCGTAAATACTGTTCAACCTCAATAAGATTTACAAGATTGAACTTGTCATTATTTTTCGTTGTAAGCTGAAGCGCTCCGTGATATAAAGCCTGTTTTCCAGCGCGCTTAAGCCCTGTTACACCGAGAAGTCCGCCGTCGCATGTAAAAGTCACAGGCCCGCTCACTTCATCCAGAATGCTTCCGTCAGAATCATAAATTGTATAAAATCCGTTTTTATATGTAACTTTTACATCCTCGTTTGCCCCGAATTTGGCAACAGGCATACCGTTGTTAAATATTTGAATATCATCGGTTCCGAAAATCGAAATTTCGTTATAATCATAAGTACCGAATCCTGTTGTTGCAATTCCGACACGAACAATATCGGATGCAGGTTTCATTTTTGACGCTCTGACTTCCGCTTCATGCGCAATTTGCATGGTTTCCTGCGGAATAAACGGCTGAAAAGAGACGGCATTTGCAGGCACAGCAATTAACATTGCCCAAATAAATAACCATCCAGAAATCCGGCGTTTTACTTTAACTCCCACGTTGTTCCCTCTTTTGTGTCTTTCAGAACTATTCCTTCATCATCAAATGCTATACGGATTTTGTCAGCAATATCCCAATTTTTATCCTCACGGGCTTTTTTGCGATAAGCAAGAATTTCATCCATAGATTTAAATTCTTCACCGAGTTTTTCGCTTACTCGTTTTACCACATCATTTAATTCATCATCTGACAGAGTTGCTTTTTCAAAACTGAAGCCGAGTGCACCCGCAAGTTTGTAAAGAGTGGTAAATGCCCCGTCTTCGCCTTTGTTAGCTTTGTTTGCAAGTTCAAAAAGAACAGCAAGTGCGCGGGAGGTGTTTAAATCGTCATCCATCGCTTCAACAAATTCTTTATATTCATCAGTTTTTGTGATGTCAAAACTTTCATCAACAGGTGTTCTTTTTGCATTCAGCATTCTTTTAACGCCTGCCGCCGCAGACGCAAGAGCTTCGTCGCTGAATTCCACAGGCATTCTGTAATGATTCGTCAAAATAAAGAAACGAATTGTGTTTGCATCATATTTTTTAAGCAAATCGTCAATCGTCAGAAAATTTCCCAAAGATTTTGACATTTTTTCTTTATTTATAGTCACAAAACCGTTGTGCAGCCAATAGTTTACGAATTTACAGCCGTTTGCACATTCGGACTGGGCAATTTCATTTTCATGATGCGGAAAAATCAAATCCGCCCCGCCAGCGTGGATATCAATTGTTTTACCCAGATATTTGCGGCTCATTGCGGAACACTCAATATGCCACCCGGGGCGGCCAACACCCCACGGGCTCTTGTAACCGAATTTTTCATCCTTTTTCCAGAGTGCAAAGTCCAGCGGATCTTCTTTCTTTTCTCCGACTTCAATTCTTGCTCCGCTCTCTAATTTATCAATCGGCTGTTTTGAAAGATAGCCGTAATGCGGGAACTTTTTCACCCGAAAGTAAACATCCCCGTCAACTTCATATGCAAAACCTTTATTAATCAAATCTTTTACCATTCCTATCATTTCACCGAGAGTTTTTGTTGCAAACGGTTCAATGTCAGGTTTTAAGGTGTTCAATGCCTTCATGGAATTTTCAAACTGTTTGTACCAGTATTGAGAAACTTCTTCCGGAGTTTTGTTTTCCTTTTCGGCTTTTTTCAAAATTTTGTCGTCCACATCAGTTACGTTGCGACAATATGTGACATCATAACCTTTGAATTTAAGATATCTGTATAAGACATCCCAAGTTATATAACATCTTGCATGTCCCAAGTGTGCATAATCATATACTGTAGGCCCGCAGACGTACATTTTAACTTTATTTTCTTCAATCGGTTTAAAATCTTCAATTTGATTGGTAAAAGAATTGTGTAATTTCATCAAAAAATCCCTCTGTTATTCTGTTTAATCAAATTCTACAACAAAAAATTTTTATTGTTAATAATTGTAAATTAATTATGAACAAATGGCAATTTGTATATAGCAAAAATATTTATAAAATATATAAAGGAAAACGAGGTATTATTATGACAATTAATGAAGTGAATGGTGCAGGACAACCGCAAAACGGCTACACAAAGGTCAAAGTGAAAGACAAAGACACAGGCAAAAGTTTCGTTATTGACTTTAAAAACGCAAAAGTACGAGGCAATGAGGCCGAATGGACAATTAAAGACGGCAAAGTTCTTGATAAGAACGGAAAAGAAGTGAAAGATAACGAACTTGAAGTCACCAGATATCAGGCTGCATTGATTAAGGCGGCTGCCGAAGGCGACGGGGACGGCAAAGTATTAGACAGCAATGATTTAATCGGAGCATCCTACGGAGAGGCGGCAGAAAAAGCTCTTCAGGATGTCAAATCCGAGTATCACGTTAGAAAAGACACCATGAATGACCCGCCTGCTCTACATGGGGACGCAGATGCGCTTGAACACGGGATTATCTATGCAAATGTAGAAAATCAAAAGGGTGAACGCGGACGTTTGGAAATAGAATTTGAAGATGCCGACAAACGGCAGGCGAAGATGCCTGATAACAAAGCCTGGTATGAGTTTTGGAAATAATATAATTATTTTTCAAGCATATCAAATATTTCGTGAACGGGTGAAATCAGCTCTTCAACAGGGCAGGTTTCATCCAGTTCCAGTGTAATAGTCGGGATTTTCTTTTCTATGCCTGCATAAGTGCCGAAACTTCCGGGGGTAGGGTATCCTATATTCTCCTCAACCGGATAGTTTATAATTTGAGAAATTTTCTTTGAGATTTCTTTTGCATCTCCGTCGTAATTTACAACTTTAAACGGTGCATGAAGCGTCAAAATAATTTTCGGATTCAGCTCTTCAATAACATCAATCAAAAATTTCGTCTCAATTTCAGAAGCTGGGCTTTCCCCGCCGAAAAATTCGTCATGAGCTGTATATTCCCAGTTGTCTGTCGGAAAATTACGGTTTAAATCAACACCGGACGCATTTGTTCTCGTTCCCGATGCCATCCCGTCAGGATTCAGACAAGAAATAAAATAAAGACTGCTTTCAGGATTTTTTTTGATATATTCTTCTATCAAAAACTTTCCCTGCGGCTCGTCACCGTGAAAAACTCCGATTACAAGAGTTTTACACTTTTTGCCGCTGCCGAATAATGAAATTTCGTTTTGATTTTGAGTTTTTACGGATTTAAGTTTTTTCATAGCCGAAAGCCTTTTAAATTAGCCAAAAAGAGCTTCGATAAACTCTTCGCTGTTAAAGCTCTTTAAATCTTCCATTTTTTCGCCGACGCCGATTAGTTTTACCGGAAGTTTCATATCTTTTGCAACCGCAAGAACAATTGCGCCTTTTGCAGACCCGTCAAGTTTAGTCAATGCAACAGATGTAAGATTGACTGCCTCAAGAAAAACTTTCGCCTGCTGCAAACCGTTTTGACCCGTATTTGCATCCAGAACAAGCATAGTTTCTCTCAAATTTTCCGGAGCATTTTTGTCAATAACCGATTTAATTTTGGAAAGTTCTTCCATAAGATTGTATTTATTTTGCAGTCTGCCTGCCGTATCAACCAGAATTACATCATAATTTTCGTTTTTAGCTTTTTGAATCGCTTCATATACAACAGACGCGGGATCAGCCTTGTCACGGCGGACAATGTCTGCACCAGCACGCTTTGACCAGATATCAAGCTGTTCTTCCGCTGCCGCACGGAACGTATCTCCTGCGGCAATCAGCACTTTTTTGCCGTCGTTTTTGAATTTATATGCAAGTTTGCCGATTAAAGTAGTTTTTCCGACACCGTTTACACCTGCAATAAAATAAATATTCAGTTCATTGTCTTTATAATAAAGATTGTTGTCGCCGGCTTCTTTTAAAGTTTTTAAAAATTCGTCTTTCAGATAATTCTTAACATCCGAAGGCTTGATTTTGTCCTGAGAACGAAGTTTGTCTACAAGTTCGGACGCATAATTTACGCCCAAATCCGCACTTATAAGCAAATCTTCCATATCATCCAGAACGAATTCCGAAAATTCTTCCTCATTTTCGACTGCATCAACAACATTTCCGACCAGATTTTCAGCCGTTTTTGAAATGGTCTGCTTAAGGTTATTAAACTTATCCGAAAAAAATTTGAACATTACTTAAGTCCGTTTTCAACAATAACTTTTGCGAGAATTCCGTTGATAAATGCGGCACTGTCGTCGGTTGAATATTTTTTAGCCAGTTCAAGAGCTTCATCAACAACAACTTTCATCGGCGCATCTTTTATATAAAGAAGTTCGACAATTGCGATTCTCAAAATATCTTTGTCCATTTTCACAAGACGCTGAATATCCCAGTTTCTTGCGTGTTTTTGAATAATATCGTCCACTTCTTTGTGATTTTTTTGAAAATATTCTGCAATTTGAATTGCGTAATCTTTAACTTCATTCTGTGAATCAAGAGTGGTAAATTCCGCGATTTCCAAGGCCAAAAGTGTTTTTTCAGCTATATCAATCATTTCGTTAACTCTTGCAGACATTTCAGAAGTCATAACAATCGGAACCGGAACGTTTGCCACACCCAAAGGTCTGTTAAGATTGGTTTCATGTTCGGCTTCGTAGTTGTCAATTTCATCACGCATTGCAACAAGTGAACCCACTGCTGTTTTAAGTTCGTCACTTGCATTGCTTGTCAAAATTCTGACTGATTTTAAAATAATGTCTTCCAAATCTGATTTTGAATAGTTAGTAATTTTTTTATCGAATTGTGAAAATAATATAAATGCCAATTCTCTGGCTGCTCGTCGAGCTTGCATATATTTACCTCTTTGCTGAAATTTTTCTAGTTATCTACACGAAAAAATGCTATCATGAAAAAAAACTCACGACAAGAGAATAATTTAAAATTAAGACTTGAAATTTGCAAAAAACAAGTTATAATAAAAGAAAGGGCGAGGATGCGCTAACATCCTCCTGAAAGCCCCTTTAATGGATTAATTTAAGCACTAACAGTATTAGAAATAATATTATTAGTGCTTTTTCGCTTGTTGCGAATACCATTTTACCACCCCCTTTCTTAAACTTTTTACGATTTACAGTCGTTTTTAAAGAAACGGGAGATTTAGAGCCTTGCCCTTTCAAATCACATATTATCAAACATTTGCAAATAAAAAATCATGCAAAATACGGATTTATCATTAATATTTAAACCAATTCCGCAGCGCGGTAAGAGCTTCTCACAAGAGGACCGATTTGACGGTGATTAAATCCTGTTTTCAGCGCGAGTTTATCCAGCTCTTTAAACTCATCCGGCGTATAATATTTTTCAACTTCAAGATGAGCTTTGGAAGGCTGAATATACTGACCGATTGTCAAAATATCAACACCTGCGGATTTCAAATCTTTTAAAGTTTCTTCAATCTCTTCAAACGTTTCGCCAAGTCCGACCATCAAACCTGATTTTGTAATAATGCTGCTGTTGTTTTTAACGTATTTTAAAACATCAATCGAACAGTCATAATTTCCCTGCGGACGGGCTGTTTTGAAAAGTCTTTTTACGGTTTCAATATTATGGTTGAACACTTGCGGGTGCGCAATAATAATTTTGTCCAGAGCTTCCCTATCACCTTTAAAATCCGGAGTTAATATTTCAATCTTAACCTCCGGTGATATTTTTCTGATTTCATAAATACAATTTGCAAAATGCCCTGCGCCGCCGTCTGGCAAGTCATCACGTGTTACGGAAGTAATTACGGTATATTTTAGTCCCAAATCTTTAACAGCTGATGCAATATGTAAAGGTTCATTAACATCCAGAGGCTCCGGCTTTTTACAGGAAATATTACAATAACGGCAATTGCGTGTACAAACATTTCCCATTATTAGAAAAGTGGCTGTATTACAGGTATAGCACTCGTTTTTGTTCGGACATCTCGCGTTTTCACACACTGTATTTAAAGAATTTTTCTTTAAAATTCGTCTGACATTTTTCGTTTTTTCAGTATCAATAATCGGTCGTTTTAAATATTCCGGCAATCTTTTTTGCATATACCCCTTACTTTTTTTCAAATTATATTATATAATAAAATAACAAGGAGGTAAATATGAAAAAATTACTTTTAATTTTATGTCTTCTTGCATTTACGGGAAGCGCATATGCAGCTGCTGATTATAACAGAACATCAAGCCCTCTTTCTGTCGGGCAGACTGATAAATATTTCAAAGACTTAAACTCCTGGGATTCAACAAATCTGTATGTTCCGGGACAGCCTTATAACTATGATCCGCAAGTTTACGGCACTAACGGACCTTATACAAACACTCAGCCGAACGGACATTATATTTATAACACAACAGAAACAACCACAGGGCAAACGACAGATACAACAACTTCCCAGGGGTATTCAAATCAAGGGATGAACATCAATTCGCCCAAATATCAGGGCACAACAGCGAATACGAACGTTTCTTCCAAAACCAGAGGTGCCGCAACCGTTCAACAAGCACCGAAAAGACGCTGGAACAAAAATGCAAGTGAAAATCACTACAACTTTGGCGGAACAGGATTTAAGAGCAAAGGTTTCGGACAAGGTTACGGTCAATAAATCTTGGAATTTAGATTTTTTAACCAAGTGGCGCGGGTAAAACCCGCGCCACTTGTATTATTTCAAATTACAAATACATTCAAAAATACCCTCGGAATAAGTAGGATGCGCAAAACAAATTTCTTTTAATTTTTCAACAGAAATTTTATTCTGCATAGCAATAACAATTTGTTGAATCAAAGAAGAGGCTTCTTTAGAAACAATATGCGCCCCGATAATTAAACCTTCACGGCACAGCAGTTTGATAAAACCTTCCGCACAATTGTCACAATGCGATTTGCCGAGTGCCGAAATCAAAAATACGGATTTTTGATAAGTTCCTTCATCCAAATCCTGTTCACGCAAGCCAATCCATGCAATTTCAGGAGTACCGTAAACAACCGACGGAATCAGATTTTCATCATACGGTATTTGTGCCGTTTCAAAAATTGCCTGCTTTATCGCAAAATGCGCAAGCTGAATTGAACCCGCCGCATCCCCGATATATTTGACGCCCGCTATTTTTTGATGTTTTACCGGTTTTCTGCCGGTCGCCATCAAAACAAAATCCGCAGACAAAACCTCGCCGTTTGAAAGCGTCACACAAACACTGTTTTCATCTTCGGGAACGATTTTGGAAACTGAAACCGAAGTAAAAAATTTAATCTTTTTCATCTTGAATATCCGCTCAATCCGTTTGGAAACTTCAACATCCGCAAGCGGAAGAATATGGTTTTCAAGCTCAACAAGAACAACTTCAACGCCGAATGAGGAAAAAATTCTTGCCCATTCGCACCCGATTGCACCCGAACCCGCAATCACAACTTTTTCCGGTAATTTTTTCAAATTCAGAACGTCATCGGAATTTAAAATGAATCTTCCGTCAAATCGAAAATCAGACGGCACCGACGGCTCCGAACCGACCGCACAGATTATTTGTTCACACTCATAAGTTTCATTCTGCGTTTTAATCAGATGAGCGTCTAAAATTTCCGCGAATTCATTTTTAACAACAGTGCCTGAATTTTTGAGAGATAATTCCAAATTTTTACGGAGCTTTGCAACGACTTCATCTTTATGCTCCATAACTTTCTCAAAATCAACTTTCACATCAGAAACTTCAATCCCGAGACAGGAAGCATTTTTCATCTCATCAAAAAGTTCCGCTGAATGAAGAATTGTTTTTGTCGGAATGCAACCGCGGTTAAGACAAACACCGCCTATCAAATCTTTTTCAAAAAGCACAACTGATTTACCTGACTTTCTTGCATAAAAAGCTGCAGTATATCCCGCAGGGCCTCCGCCGACAATCCCCACATCATATTTTAAAACCATATTTTACTCCCTGATTTTCAGACTATATTAATTCTATCTTGTATAAACACGCGGCAATCTGACTTTCAAACGGCAGGTCAGTTCGTAATTTATTGTTCCGAGAATCTTAGCCCACTCATCAATTGAATTGTTTTCATCCAGAAGCGTAATTACGTCCCCGACCTTTGCCTCAACACCTGTTATGTCAAACATCATTTGATCCATTGTAATGTTTCCGATTTGCGGCACTCTTTTGCCGTTAAGAACGCCCGAAATTTTATTTGAAAGCCCGCGCGGAATCCCGTCTGCATAGCCGAGCGGAACCGTTGCGATTTTGCGTGTGCCGTGAGCAACAAAAGTATGTCCGTAGCTTACGCCTTCATTATCTTTTGCCTCGTGAATATGAACTATTCTGCCTTTTAAAGAAAGAATCTGTTTAAGGGTCGGAATATGTTTTTCGCCATTCTCCGGAAAGTCAGGATAAAGCCCGTAAATCGCAATTCCCGCACGTCTCATGTTTGAATTCGGCACATCATAACACATTTGTCCTGCTGTATTTAAAATATGCAGCAGCAAACCATCCGTGTTAATTTTTGAGATGACATTGTTCCACTTAGCAATCTGAAGATTTGTTTTGTCACGGTTTTCGGCATTTGCAAGATGTGTAAACACACCTTTAAAATCTATGAAATCAGAATTTCTCACTTCACTAATAAAATCAACCGCATCTTCAGCAGCCACACCAATACGGTTCATACCCGTATCAATTTTCACATGAACCTTCGGCTTTTTTCCGGTTCTTTCATAAGTCTGACGGCAGGCAAGAATATGGTCTTTTGAAAAAACAGAAATTGCAAGATCCAGTTTAACCGCACTTTCAACCGCCCAGACAGGAACAGCACCAAGCACAAGAATGTCCGCCATTATTTTGGCATTTCTTAAATCGGCGCCCTCATCAATTGAAGCAACTCCAAGCATATCAGCACCGCTTGCAAGCAGTGTCGGAGCAAGCATTACAGCCCCGTGGCCGTAAGCGTCGGCCTTTACAACAGCCAGAAGTTTAACGTCTTTTGGTGTCTGTTTTTTAATATTTTTTATATTTTGCGCCAGATAATCAAGATTAATCTCAACCCAGCTGTCTCTGTGAATATTTACATTAGATTGTTTTACGTTTTTCATATCTAAATATTATAAAACGAAATTTCTACAGTGCAATAAAATAATAATTGTTAAAAAACACAGCGCCGAACAACACTCTTAATAATCACATTCAATAAAATAATGTAAATGTATGACTTAAAAAAACACTTTTCAAAGTAAAATATACCCTTGAAAGGAGTTTTATATGCCTGAATTTTTAAATATTACAAATATGTTTTTGGCAGTCGGAGTTTTCGCAACAGTGTTTTATATTATAAAAATCTGCCTGTTTCTCTTTACAGGCGGAGATGTGGAAGTCCATTCGGATTTCACAACTCTATGCGATACGGATGTTGCGTTTGACTTTATTTCAATCCAGTCAATTCTTGCATTTTTAATGGGATTCGGCTGGGTCGGACTTGCTTGTTTTGCACAATTTAAGCTGGGTGCTATTATTTCATTCATTACAGCGTTTGTGTTCGGATTAATTTTTATGTTTTTGTCAGCATATCTGATGTTTTTAATTAAAAAACTTGATAAAAAAGCAAAAATTAATCTGGAAGATTTTGTGGGCACAGTAGGAAGAGCATACACCGCCTTCAAACCGCAAAGCGAAGGCCAAATTGAAATAACAATTAATGACCAGCTTTCGGTTGTGAACGCATTCAACATGACGGATGAAGAAATTCATGCCTTCATGCCTGTCAAAATAGAAAAAGTAGAAGATAACAAAATTTATATTGTACGAGTTTAAATAAAAGGAGAAAGAAATGTTTTTAGATCCGAGTTTTATGGCATTTGTAACGGTTCCGGCACTGATACTGGTGGCGGCGCTGATATTTGTTGCCAACCAGTACAAAAGATGCCCGTCAAACAAAGTTATCGTAGTTTACGGTAAAACAGGCGGAACATCCACTGCAAAATGTGTTCACGGCGGCGGAACTTTTATTATTCCGCTGATTCAGGATTACGGAGTTTTATCTTTGGAACCTATGACAACCGATATTGATTTGAAAGGCGCTCTTTCAAAAGGTAATATCCGTGTTGCGGTGCCTTCAACATTTACATTTGGTATTTCAACTAAAGAAAACATAATGATTAATGCGGCAGAACGTCTTTTGGGTTTGACTAAAGTAGATATAATCACTCAGGCAAGCGATATTATTCTCGGTCAATTGCGTCTTGCAATCGCAACTCTGACAATTGAGGAAATCAATCAGGACAGAGAAAAATTTCTGGAACAGATTAACGCAAACGTAAACACAGAACTTAATAAAATCGGGCTTGAAATTATCAACGTAAACATCAAAGATATTACGGATGAATCCGGCTACATTGACGCAATCGGTAAAAAAGCAGCAGCAGAAGCCATTAACAAAGCAAAAGTAGAAGTTGCTCAACAGGAAAAACTCGGTGCCGTCGGTGAAGCCGAAGCAAATAAAGAAAAAGAAGTTCAGGTTGCAGAACAAACCGCTCAAACAGAAATCGGTAAAACAAATGCAGATAAAGAACAGCGTATCAAAACAGCAAGTCTTGAAGCAGAAGCCGTCGACGGTGAGAACATTGCAAAAGCAAACATTGCGGATTCAAATGCAAATCTTGCAGTTAAACAGGCAGATGCTTTAAAACTTGGTGAAGTTGCAAAAGCCAACGCAGAACGCGATGTTTTGATTGCGCAAAAAGAAATGGAAGAAGCAAGATTAAAGAAAGAAGAGCTTGCACGTCAGGAAGTTGAAAAACTTAAAATTCAGGTAGAAGCAGACGCCGAAGCTGAAAGATTGAGACGTATCGCAAACGGTGAAGCTGACGCAATTAAGGCAAAATACTTTGCCGAAGCAGAAGGTGTGCGTGCTGTTCTTGAAGCTAAAGCAAAAGGTTACGACCAACTGGTAAAAATCAGCAACAACAAACCCGAAATTGCAACAAGTTTCTTAATGATTGAAAAAATTGAAGATATTGTTGGCAAACAGGTTGAAGCTATTAAAAATATCAAATTTGATAAAATTACTGTTTGGGATGGCGGTGCAGGTTCTAAAGGCGGAAGCACAACCGCAAACTTTATGAGAGATTTGATTAAGGCACTTCCTGCAATGCACGATCTTGCAGGTCAGGCAGGAATTGAACTCCCACAAATCCTCGGTAAAGTCGCATCTCAGGAAGATATAGAAGCGGAACCCGTAACAGTTCAGGCTCCGGCTGCTCCTAAAAAACAGGAAAAAGAAAACAAATAAAATTTCTACTGTAAAAGTAATCGGCGGTTGATATAATCAACCGCCTTTTTTTACGTTTTGTAATATCAAGTTTTAATCCTTTTTGTTTCTGCTAATATATAATAATAAAAATAATTACAAATAACCGGAGAGGCTGTCAAATGAGAAAACCAAACATTGCAATTCTCGGCGCAACAGGCGTTGTCGGCCGCGAAATTACTAAAATAGTTGATGAGATGAAAATTCCATATAATGAAATCAAATTTTTGTCCAGTGCAAAAAGCGCAGGAACAGAAATTGAATTTCAAGGGAAAAAATACATTGTTGAAGAAGCAAAACCCGAAAGTTTTGACGGCATAAATATAGTTCTTGCCTCAGCAGGCGGTTCAACTTCTCAAAAATTTGCTCCCGAAATCGTAAAAAGAGGCGGCGTTTTGATTGACAATTCAAGCGCATTCAGAATGGACGAAGATGTTCCGCTTGTTATTGCAAACGTAAATGATGAGGATTTAAGAAAACACAAAGGAATTATTTCAAACCCAAATTGTTCAACGTCTCAATTGATGCTTATTTTAAAACCCCTTCATGAAAAAGCAAAAATTAAAAGACTGATTGTTTCAACTTATCAAGCGGTTTCAGGCGCAGGACTTGCTGCAATGAACGAACTTACCGCAGACACAAAGGCAAACCTTGCAGGTGAAAAGTTTGAAAATAAATGTTTCAAAAAACCGATTTCGTTTAACGTAATTCCGCAGATAGATGTTTTTTGCGAAAACGGTTACACAAAAGAAGAAATGAAAGTCGTTAAAGAAACTAAAAAAATTCTTCATCTTCCCGCTGACCTGCCGATATCCTGTACAGCAGTCAGAGTACCGGTTTACACAGGCCACAGCGAAGCTGTTGATATTGAATTTGAAGAGGAAATTTCACCGGATGAAGTCCGCGAAATTCTAAAAAATTCTTTCGGCGTAAAAGTAATTGATAATCCTGAAAATTACGAATACCCCACAACCCGCGACGCAGCAGGAGTTGATCCTGTCTTTGCCGGCAGAATCAGAAAAAATCTCGCGTTCAAAAACGGGATTTCACTCTGGTGTGTAGCGGACAACCTGCGAATCGGCGCTGCACTAAATACCGTTCGCATTTGCAAAAAAGTTATAGACATGGACTTGTTTTAAAAAGGAGAAATAAATGCTAAAAGTAAATTCATTTGCCTCAAACGCAGCCATCACCCGTAATGCTGTAAGACCCCAACTGGCTCCTGAGAGCTTGAAATATGTCAGAAATAATACATTCGAGGAAGTTAAAATTCCTAATGTAGAATTTCTAAATTCGGATAATGATAAAAGAGTAATTGCCATGCTTCAGGATTCGTTCAGCTTTAATAAAGCCAAAGATGCGGTAACAATTGCTTCTGAAAATATGAAAAGATTATGGCAAATAGTTCAAAAATAAAATTTACGTATTTTTTATAACCGGACAAAGGAGAATTTTATGGAAAATATCAAAAAATTAAATATCCAGAAGGATGATTCTAAAAAAGAAGAAAAATCCAAAGAACAGGAATACAAAATGCCCCGTTCAACAGTTGATATGCTGGAACAAACACTTCAGATAGCATAAAATTTACACAGATAATAAAAAAGGCCTCAAAAATGAGGTCTTTTTTATTACTTTTTGTTAAAAATGAGC
The DNA here is from genome assembly GCA_944325585.1 of Candidatus Gastranaerophilales bacterium. Classification (GTDB taxonomy): domain Bacteria; phylum Cyanobacteriota; class Vampirovibrionia; order Gastranaerophilales; family Gastranaerophilaceae; genus Scatenecus. Next base: position 27,624 of record CALVAS010000007.1, on the reverse strand, counting down.
TTTATTATTCTTTGTTTCTGGTAAAATAACAGAATAAGGAGTAATATGGGACAAATCTTAAGAAGAGACAAGGTTGCGGAATTTGTTTCAAACCTTCATAAAATCGGCAAAACCGTTGTTGCGACAAACGGCTGTTTTGACATTCTCCATGTCGGACACGTCAGATACCTCGAAAAAACAAAATCTTTTGCGGATTACATGATTGTTCTTCTGAATTCCGACAAATCAGTGCGCTCTATAAAAGGCGAAGGACGTCCCATAAATAACGAAAACGATCGTGCCGAAATTCTGTGCGCTCTAAAATGTGTGGACTTTGTTGTTTTATTTGATGAAGACAGCCCGCGTGATCTTCTTGATGAAATTAAACCGGATGTTTACACAAAAGGCGCTGATTATACGATGGAAACACTTCCGGAAGCGGATATTATGAAAAAAAACGGAACCCGTGTTGAATTCATTGAGTTTGTTCAGGGCAAATCAACCACTAATACAATCGAAAAAATGAGAAATAATTAAGGAGATAAAACTTATGAAAACTTTTACGGTTGAAGAAATTTCACAAATTGTAGGCGGAATGCTAACGAAAGCGGAAGATGCAAAAATTACACAAATCGCACCGCCGCTCTTGTCTGACGAAAACACTCTGGCGCTTGCATTAGGTGAAGAAGAAATCGCAAACCTTGCGAAATCCAAAGCTAAAGCAGCACTTGTTCCGCTCGGAGTTCAAATCGACGGATTCACAACAATTGAAGTTGAACGTCCGCGGCTTGCAATGATGAAACTTCTCAACCTGTTTTATACAGCACCGGAAGTTAACAAAGGAGTTCACCCGACCGCAGTTATTCATGAAACAGCCAAACTGGGCGAAAATGTACAAATCGGGCCGAATGTTGTTGTCGGACGTGATGCCGTAATCGGTGACAACACAAAAATTCTTGCAAATACATACATCGGCGGCGGAGTTAAAATCGGTAAAAATTGTTTCTTCCACCCGGGCGTAAATATCGGTGACAGAGTTAAAATCGGAAATGATGTAATTCTTCACCACGGAGTATCCCTCGGCGCCGACGGATTCAGCTTTGTTACGGAAAATCCCGACAACATTGAACAGGCAAGAAAAGACGGAGAAATTAAAGAAACAAACACAAAACATGTTATTTTCAAAATCCCATCAATCGGCGCTGTTGAAATCGGAAACAACGTTGAAATCGGAGCTAACACTGCAATCGACAGAGGTACAATCGAAAACACAACAATTGGCGACAATACAAAAATTGATGACCTTGTAATGATAGGCCACAACTGCAAAATCGGTCAGGGATGTTTGATAGTATCTCAGGTCGGTATCGCAGGAAGCTGTGTAATCGGCGACAGAGTAGTTATTGCAGGTCAGGCAGGTCTGGCTGACCATATCGAAATCGGTTCTGATACAATTATCACGGCAAAAGCCGGTGTTACAAAATCATTCCCTGAAAAATCAATCATTGTCGGTATCCCTGCGGTTCCGAGAAAAGAATTTATCAAACAATTAAAAACAATGAAAGATGCTCAGGAAATTTTCGCAAAATTCCGCAAGTATGAACCGTTCTTAAAAGAATTTGAAGAAAATTTAAACAAAGAGTAGTTTGCATTAAGAAAAGAGAGTTTTGAAGGCAGCAAATGACAACAATTAAACAGGAAATTTCAATATCCGGAAACGGTTTGATGAAAAACAAACCTTGCACAGTAAAATTTTTCCCGTCCCAATCAGGAAAAATCAGATACTTTGTCAAAGGCGAAGAGCCGTTTGAAGCGGATGTTGAAAACGTTTTGTCCACAGACCACTGTGTTGTTCTCGGAAATAAAAAAGCAAAAGCCATGCTGACGGAACATTTATCAGCGGCTCTGGCTTTTTGCGGAATTGACAGCATTGACATCTGTATGGATGAAACCGAAGTTCCGGCGCTTGACGGAAGTTCAAAAAAATGGGTTGAACTTTTTAACAAAGCGGGAATAGAAAAACATCTTTTTGAAAAGAAACAATTTTATACAGTAAGAGAACCTGTTTATTATCTTAACGGTAAAACGAGTCTTGTTGTGCTCCCTGCGGATGAACTGTACATATCATATTCGGTAAACTATGACCATCCGGATTTAACAAGACGATGGGCGGCTTACAATCCCAAAAACAAAGAAGAAATTATTGAAGCAAGAACATTCGGGTTTTACAAAGATCTGAAAAAATTTCAAATGCTGGGATTCGCGCAGGGTGTAAATATTGAAAACACTCTCGGTCTGGAGGATGAAGGCTACACATCGCCTTTAAAAAGCGACAATGAACCGATAAAACATAAAATTCTTGATTTAATCGGTGATTTTTATCTTACCGGAGTTAATCCGCTTAATATGAAATGCCAGATTCTTGTAAAAGAAGCCGGTCATGCAGTTCATATAAAAACGGCAAAAATGCTTAAGGGCAAATTGATTGAATGTAAATAAATTTCAGTTTTAAATATGCTTTCCAAATAAAACTGATTTAAATATAAAAGATAAAAAAGTAAAGATAATAGGAGAAAGATGATGACAGAAGAAACCAAACAAGAAGTTTTGAGCTTCGACACAATGCAGATAATGGAAATGATTCCTCACAGATTTCCTTTCCTTCTTGTTGACAGAATAACAGAATGCGTTCCGGGAAAATACGCAAAAGGTTACAAAAATTTGACAATGAATGAACAGTTTTTTCAGGGGCATTTCCCCGGAAATCCTATAATGCCCGGAGTTTTACAGCTTGAGGCAATGGCGCAGTGTTCAGCACCGATTTTGATGACAATGCCGGAGTTTGAAGGTAAATTAACTTTATACGCAGGCGTCGACGGCGTAAGATTCAAAAATATCGTCCGCCCAGGTGACAAGTTTGAAATGGAAGTTGAACTTACCAAAGTAAAAGGCCCGATTTGCAAAGCACACGGAATCGGCAAAGTTGACGGAAAAGTTTGCGTGGAAGCAGACATGACTTTTGCGTTAAAATAATCATTCCGAGTTTATATTTCATGCAAATTGAACCAAACGGATGAATTTTTCCGAAAAAATCATAAATTAAAAATATCTGATGTATAATAAAAAGTATGAGAAATAATATTCCCATACTTTTTAACTTTTTAAAGAAGAAAGATAAACAAGAGAACAGTCTTATAAATCAGGATGCTCTTGATAATGCCATCCTGCTTTCAATGTTATATATTTCACGCAACACCCGTCTTGACGGACGTTTTGTTTATCGTAACAGCGCAACATCAGCTAAAAAATATTCCGACAGAAAATACAGTTCTTTAAGACACGCAGGCACATTGTATTCAATGTATCTTTGCGAAAGATATTTGAACAACGACACTCTCAAAAATAAAAGGGTTCTGGCGTCCAATTATCTGGTAAAAAATTATATCAAACGCGTTAACGCAGACCGCTACGGACTTGTCTCAAAACCTGATGAAGAAGCACCGGTATATTTGGCAACATCAGGCGGAACAGGACTTGCACTAATTGCGCTGTCAAATCTTTTACCGGAAAAATTAATCAGCGTTCACACATTAAGAAAAATGGGCAACTTTCTCCTCTGGATGCAATCAAATGACGGAGATTTCTGGCCGAGCTATGAGTTCGTTAAAAAAGAGAAATCCATACTGCATTCGGCAAGATATTACCCCGGCGAAGCATGTCTCGGGCTCCTTTACCTTTATGAAGTCGATAAAGATGAAAGATGGCTTATAGGCGTTCAAAAAGGCATAATGCATATTGCAAGAACCGCAAATGAAAAGCCTGAACACGATATAAAATTTGACCACTGGGGAATTTTAGCGGCTCAAAAACTGTTCCAAACAGAAAACAACGGACTGACAGATGCGCAAAAAGCTATAATAACAGGCTTTGTTGAAAAAAATGTCAAATCAATTTTAGAACTGCAAAACACAGACCCTAAAGATGACGAGTACGGTTCATTCCGTGGAACAAGAACCCTCTGCGGGCTTGCAACTCTTATGGAAGGTCTTATCGCTGCATACGACTGTGTGCCCGCCAAAGTTATGAAAACACGCATCAAATATGCAATCGAAGCAGGACTTGAACACCTTTATAAATATCAGGTTAAATCAGGCGAAATGGAAGGCGGAATCCCCGGAACATATATCTGGAATACTCCGGCTGCTGATGATAAAGACCGCGAAGTCCGAATTGATAATGTCCAACACGCAATTTCAGCCTGGATTACATATAAAAAATTGTTAAATTCCGAAAAGAATTAAGCAAAAAAATTTTTTCACGATTTTTATACTTCCTGCAAGGAGAAATAATGCAAATTAATACTATTACCCCGCTTAGCAAACGCTGCTTTTATAATTATCAGCAGCAAAATTCAACCCCGCACACGAAAACAACAGAAAATATTCCGCAGCAATACGGAACGCTTCCCTCAACACGGCAATATTTGAGTTTTACGGGCGGTTACAGTCTGAATCTTGCCGAAACAATCAAAAATCTTGATAAACTCGCACAAAAAGATTCATCAATTTATCCTAAAAATATCCGCGAATGGGCAGGAATGATTCTGGAAAGCGGAAACAAAGCAAAACAAACCTTAATCGGCATTCATAAAAAATATTATGAAACATTGAAAAATTGTACAACACTTGACGACGCCCGAAACAAGTTTCCTGAATTTGCTGAAGTTTTGTCAGACGCTCAGGTCAAATTCACTGAAGGCTCTTTCGGCGACGAGGTTAAAAAAGGAAGCCTTGAATATTTCAGCAAAGATGAAGATTTATCCCTGCAGCTTTTAAAACTCTACTATGGCGAAGGTTTTTCACTTAATGATTTAAAAAATTATACGGGCGGTAAAGATATTTATTACACAATGAAAAAACTAAATATCCCGCTTCAAAGCCGTCATTACGGACATATTTTAAAAATTTCCGATCCTGAATACAATGAACGTTTAATGGCGGAAATGACTTACAAACGCAGACTCTCATTAGATAAAAAAGCAAAAGCTGAAGGGGAACCCGTCTACATTCCAAGAGGCCCGCTGTCAAAAGAACACAGAGAACATATATCAGAAGGGCTAAAAAAATATTATCAGGAAAATCCCGAACGAATCTGGGCAATGTCCGCAAAACAAAAAGAGTTTTACAGACAGAATCCTGAAAAATCGGAAGAATTCAGCAGAGTTTTAAAACGGGCCTGGAATATCTTCGGCGCAGACAGAATCAAAGGCGCACTGTCAAAATTTTTGAAATCCAACGGCGTAAAATCTTTCGATTTGGAAAAAACTCCTGAAAATATAACAAACGAACAGTCAAAATTTATGTCGCGCTTCTGGCGGGAAAATGAATGGGCAAAAAAATCTTTTTCCAAAAATATGCAGTATGCATGGAAAAAAATTAAAGAAGAAAACGAAGCCTTTTTCTTTTTAAAAACAGTTCCGAGCAAATTGCATGAATTTATTGAGGCAAAAGCCGGTCTGCCTGCCGGAACTTTGAATTTTGATACAACCTACAATCCGTATCTTGGCACAAGCAGTATTGACGAATTTTCACAGAATATTCTCACCAAATATACAAACATTGACGGAATCAGTAACGTTATGGCAGACACTTATCAAATTTCTGTATGGAATGTTCTCGGTAAACTTAAAGATATAAATTTAAAATCAAAACCTAAAGATTTTAGAACAATGCAGGATTATGCAATGTTTATTGCAAAAGAAAACCTTGAGAAAAACGGTAAAGCCTACAAAATTCAAACAACAGCGGAGGCTCAGAATGACTTTATGAAACTTTCGATGATTGCAGCAGAATCTAAAAATCCTGAGCTTGTCAATATTGTCAATCAAGCACTTGATGACGGCTTTGATATGGCTCTGGAGTTTCACAAAGATTTTATATTAAAATAATATAAAAATATTGTTGAAAGCCTCAATTTGTACTATAATTGACACATATATGGTAAAAGAGAGGTAATTATTTATGATTGACAAAACAGCAATTATCCATCCGTCTGCGGTTATTGCAGAAGATGCGATTATCGGACCTTACGTTGTAATCGGTGAAAATGTAAAAATCGGAAGCGGCACACGTGTAATTTCAAACGCACACATTGAGTTTGCGGAAATCGGCAAAAACTGTACGATATCACCGTTTGCGACAATCGGTTCAGAGCCTCAGGATCTGGGTTACAAAGGTGAGCCGACAAAAGTTGTAATCGGCGACGGAACAATAATAAAAGAAAACGTAACGGTTCACAGAGGAGCAGCATGCGGCGATTTTACCACAAGAATCGGAAACAAATGTTTATTGATGGTTGGCTCACACGTTGCACACAATTGCGTTTTGGCAGATGAAGTAATTTTAGCAAACCTTGTTACTCTCGGCGGACATGTTCATGTCGGATTCGGAGCATTTGTCGGCGGAATGAGTGTTTTCCACCAGAATATCCGAATCGGAGATATGGCAATAATCAGCGGATTTTCAGCATCGCGTCAGGACATTTTACCGTATTCAAAAGGTGAAGGCAGACCGCCGGTTCCGCGCGGACTTAATATTGTCGCAATGAAAAGAAGAGGAGTTCCGCTTGATGTAAGAACTCATACAAATGAAGCCTTTAAACTTCTGATTTCAGATGAATACAACACAACACAGGCAATCGAAAAAATTAAGGCAGAAATCCCGATGAATCCTTATATTGAAAAAATGATTGAGTTTATCAAAACTTCAAAACGCGGAGTTCTGTTGAAATCACACAAATCGGGTCATGAATCCCTCGAAAGCGAGGAATAAAATTTTAATTTTAAATTAATACGACAAAACACGAAGGAAAAACTATGGAAAATCCAATCTGGGAAAAATATGCAAAAGTTCTTGTAGACTACTCAACAAACGTACAAAAAGGCGACCTTGTACAAATAAGAGGCACGAGCGTTTACACAAAAGAACTTGTAAAAGCTGTTTACAAAAGGGTTCTGGAACGCGGCGGGCATCCGATTGTGAGAACGTCAATTGAAGACTTGTCGGATACTTTTATTAAATACGCCTCTGATGAGCAGTTGGATTATATTGATCCTGTTACAAAACTTGAATACGAAACAGTGGACAAATTCATTTCAATCGGCGGGCCGATGAACACAAAAAACATGGCGCGCGCTGATATGAAAAAACTTGCGCGCCGCTCTGCCGCAACCAAACCTTTATCAGAAAAACTTTTGACACGTTCGGCACAGGGAGAAGCGAGCTGGGTTATCGCTGATGTTCCGACCCATGCGCTAGCACAGGAAGCAAAGATGTCCTTTGATGAATATTCCGACTTTCTTTTCAAAGCCTGCTATCTGGATGAAGAAGATCCTGTTGCGAAGTTGAAAGAAATGGACGAAAAACAAACAAAATGGGCAAATTATCTGAACAATGTGAAAAAAGTCAGAATTGTCGGCGACAGAACCGATATAACATTCGGAGTCGAAGGCAGAAAATGGATAAGTTGTTCAGGGTTAAATAATTATCCTGACGGCGAAGTTTTCACCTCACCGGTTGAAGACGACATTAACGGCGAAATTTACTTTGATTTTCCGCAATTATATAGAGGCAACGAAGCACACGGAGTGCATCTGTGGATTGAGAACGGCAAAATTGTAAAAGCAGCGGCCGATAAAGGCGAAGACTTTCTTAATGCAATGCTTGACATGGACGAAGGCTCACGCGGAATCGGAGAAATTGCAATAGGAACAAACGATTGTATTCAGGACGTCACCGGAAATATTCTGTTTGACGAAAAAATCGGCGGTTCAATTCATATGGCGGCGGGTGCTTCATACCCTGAAACAGGCGGGAAAAATGTTTCCGGACTACACTGGGACATGATTAAGGGCATGAAAAACGGCGGCAAAATATATGCCGATGACAAATTGATTTATGAGAACGGGAAATTTTTAATTTAAGCATAACGAAAATTCCGGTAAAATGTTTACCGGAATTTTCGTTATTATCAGATAAACACTAAACAAGACCTAAAACTTTTTTATACCAGGAAAATGTTTCCAACTCCAGACCGTTAAATGTTGTTTTCAAGCACTGATTTTTCAAATACGCTTCAAATTCATCGTTAAAAGTTGATCTTACTTTTTTAGTTTCCTCCATTAGTTTTTCCGCAGTTTTCATATAATCCGTCTCCTTTTCTAATACCATTACGATACCCCTGAATTTATTGTAATATTATAACGTATATAAATAACTTTTACTACACTCTTAAGAATTACTTCTCTGGAATCCGCCTCTAAAATCTAATCATATTCATAAATTTTTAAATGTAATGTTTTGTTAAACCGATGAATATTTTCCGAATTTTTTCATGCTAAAATCAGAGCATGATTTTTATCGGCGAAAACATTCACATAATTTCAAAATCAGTACAGAACGCATTGATTGCGCGTGATGAAAAATTTATAAAAAATATTCTTCAACAAGAACAAAATATGGATTTTGCGGACCTGAATGTCGGCCCCGCAAAAGGAGAATTAAACGGAATTTTTTCATGGCTTTGTCCGCTTGTTGAAAAAAATTCCGCGCTGAAAATTTCACTTGATACAACGAATTTTGACGAAATGAAAAATGCGTTTTCATTTATTGAGAATAAAAGTTGTGTTTTTCTGAACAGCGTATCTTATGATTTGCAAAAACTGAATTTAATGACAGACCTTGCACTTGAAAAAAATTGTAATCTTGTTCTGCTTACAATGTCCAAAGAAACGGGAATCCCCAAAACCGCAGACGGACGTTTGGAAATTGCTTTCCAAATTTACGAAAAATGTATTGAAAAAGGAATTTCATCAGAAAATATGTATTTTGACCCGCTTGTTCTTCCGGTTTGCGCCGACCAATCTCAGGCAGTTGAAAGTTTAAATGCATTAAAAATGATTAAAGAAAGTTTTGATCCGCCGGTCAAAACAATTGTAGGTCTGTCCAACATCTCAAACGGAACCCCCGGACAACTCCGCCCGCTTCTCAACCGCGTCTACGGGACACTCTGCTATAGCGCAGGATTGGATGCCGTTATTATGGATGCAAAAGATGATGAACTTTACAGAATTTTTAAAATGATTGAGTTCGAAAGTCCGCAAAATAACACCGACAAATTGTATCTTGAAATTTCCAAAATGTTTGAAAATTTCAGCGAAATTGAAGACTTAAATTACGACAAAAATGATATTGAACAGATTAAAATTATTAAAACTCTTGAAGTTCTTTTGAACAGAAAAATTTACTCAAACAGCTTTGCACAAGTTTAATTTTTATGCTAAAATACTGTTGTGAATTTTGCAGAATTCACACAATAATAATCCCGCCCTTAAAAAATTTGCGGATATAGGTTTTAGGTTATTAAAATTAGGAGCAGGACAATTAAAAAGCAGTTATTAATCATTTCGGCGATTTTATCACTTGCATTAACATCAAATATTCAAGCTGAGGCTTATATGCCGGCAGAGGCAAATGCTCTGTACCAACAGGCTTGCACTCTTGAATATCAGCATAATTATGATGAAGCGATTGCAAAAGTTTTAGAGGCTATTAAAATTGCAGGCGAAGATGCACTTTTATACACAAAACTTGCAGGGCTTTATTCTGATACTAATCAATATGAAAAAGCCATTGAGGCTTACAATACCGTTGTGAAAGTTCGTCCTGATGATGCCTTTGTCTATATCAGCATCGGCAATATCTACGAAACTCAAGCAAAATACATTCAGGCACTTGAGGCTTACAATCAGGCGCTCAAAATTTTTCCGCAATATAAATATAATTATTTAAACATTGCAAACGTTCAATATCAAATGAACGATTACAGTGCAGCAATTGAAAATTATACAAAATTTCTTGAGACCTATTCAAATCACAAAGAAGCAAGAGAAAGTCTTGCAAATGCATATCTGGCTTCAAAAAATCCTGCAAAAGCCGTTGAACAATACGCCAAATTGTATGAAACTGATGCCGTAAAATTTAAGGATTATGCAAACTACGGACTTGCACTTTTTCAGACGAAAGATTACACAAAAGCCGCTGAATTTTTGGAAAAAGCGGTTGAAAAAGATCCTGACAGTTTAAGTTCTCACATCAGCCTTGCGCTTTCATATCAGGAACTTGAAAAAAATGATCTTGCATTACAGCAATACCAGATTGTATTTAAGCAAGCCCCAAATTTACATTCGGTTCGTTTTGATTATGCAAACCTTCTTGCGGACATGGGCAAAAACGGCGAAGCAATCGCGCAATACAAAATGTATGTATCAAATTATCCGAAGGATGTCCGCGCGTACAAAAATCTCGGACTTGTTTACAAACGCATGAACGATTATGACAACACAATCGCAAATTACGAAAAGGCAATTGCGCTTGAAGGCGACGATGTAAATCTGAAAAAAGAACTTGCAAGCTGTTATCATATGAAAAAAGATTACCAGACAGCTCTTAAATATTACGACGAAGTTTTACAGGCAAAACCTGAAGATTATGATACAAAAGTCAATAAAGCAATTGCACTGCATGCACTTAACAGATATGAAGATGCTATTGATTTATACAAAACAATTCTTGCAGAAAAAGCCAACCCTGTTGTTGACGGCAATTTAACGGATGCATTGATTGCGCAGGGTGAAATTGATTTGAATGCAAAAAATTACACCAAAGCTCAGGAAGAATTTGAACAGGCTGTTTCAAGAGGTGCAAAAGACAGTTTTGCATATTACGGACTTGCTAAGGCTTACCGCGCAAACGGAGTAAACGATCAGGCTGCGGAATTTTATGAAAGAGCAATTTCAATGGCGCCTGACAAAATTTTATACAGCAATGAATATGCGGAATTTATTGCGGAAACAAGTGCTGCGGCAGCGGCGGCAAAATCCGCAGATACAAACAAAACTGAACCGGCAGCAGGAGCAGAAACGAATCCCGTGACAACTCCAGTTAATCCTACTCCCGCAGAAGACGGAAAACTTCCGCCGATAAGTGTGGAAAATGAAGAAAACGAAAATGTTGTTAACGTTTCAAATATTGACAAGAATAAGGATTTAATTTTGCAGGGCGATGAAAATTACAAAAAAGATGAATTTGATGCAGCCTTAAAGAATTACAAATCCGCATTAAAAATCAATCCGAATGATGAAGTGACTCTGCTGAAAATCGGAAATATTTACAAAATGCAGGATGACAACAACAAAGCGCTTGATTTTTATAAAAAAGCCATTTTTGTAAATCCTGATTACACTGACGGCTGGTTCAATCTCGGATTGGTTTATGCAAATGAAAACAACATTGATAAAAGCAAAGAATGTTTCAACAAAGTTATTTCACTGAACGCGGAATACGCATATGCATACTACGCGCTTGCGATTGCATTTGAAGGGGAAGATAACAAGGATGAAGCCGTTAAAAATTACCGGCTTTTCCTGAAATACAATAAAGACTCCGGTATGGTAAAAGTTGTGGAAGACAGGATTAATAATCTTCAGTAATGAAAAAATTTTTAACATTAATTGCAATATGTTTTGTTATGCTTGCAGTTTGCGGCTGTGACGGGGACAAGCCCGGAATTTTATTTAACAAATATCCTATTACGGAAGATACCGTAATGAATTATGAACAGGTTTTCGAAAGAGGAAAACGGATTTATTATCTTGTTGTGATGCCCGAAAAAATCCATTCGAGATACATGTATCTTCAAATTATTAAAAAGGACAATGATTACGGACGTTTGGGATATAAAATTTATTACGGGAAAAACATTCGTTTAAAGAACGAAAATATTTATTATTATGACGATTACATTGTAATAAACGAACCCGGCGCCTATGTTATGCAGATTTTCTCGCGTGATAACCCTCAAAAGGTTCTGACTATGGGTGAATTCTGGGTGCGATAAATTTTATGTAACGGGATATTAAGAGGAATTTAAAACAGATTAAAATACAGACCTATCAAGACTTTTACTTATTAATCCCAAATAGTATCATGCAATTTTTCCAAACGAAATTTGTTTATATAAATATCTAATTTATACAGGGGATTCAGAAAGGAGATATTTGTATGGGATCATTAAACACGATTGGGATTAAAAACGGATTTTCTATAAAAGAGGATTACAAAATCACAAAAATTGAAACCGTCGAAGAAAACGGTCAGAAAATAGAAACAGCCTACAATAAAAACGGTAAAATTTTAAAGCAATCAATCTTTGTTGATAGAAATAAAGATGGTAAGTATGAGCTTTCGGAAGCTGTTTCAATCAAATTTAATCACGTAGATTCGCGTTCGGCACAGACAAAGGAATACAAAGATCTTGATAATGACGGAAACTATGATCAGATTGTAGAAAGCGACTGGACAGGAAGAGAAAACATTCTCAATTTGAATGATGATATGGATTCTGAAGACCGCAAAATGAGTGATGCTTACGGCTCTAAAAATGATACGATAAAGGAATGGTTTTAATCAGCAGAAAAACAGGTCGTCAGGTTTAATAAACCTGACGACCTGTTTTATTTCAAATTTTTACTCTTGAGTTTCACCGCCATCAAGAAGTTTTGTTTGTTCTACGTTAACATCAGATGATTTTGGCATATCACCGGAAAGCACTGTATCATCTTCATCCGGATTAAGAATTTTGTTTACTGAAACAACAGTGTCGTTATCCATCAGATTTTGTGCTCTTACACCTGTTGCAGGTCTGCCCTGACAGCTTATAGAGCCTGCATTAATACGTGTTACAACTCCGTTTGCCGTAACCATCATAATATCGTCGGATTCTTTAACGATTGTGAGGGCAACAAGTCTTGATTTCGGTGATTTGAATTTCGTTGCAATCAATCCTAAACCGCCTCTGTTCTGGCTTCTGAATTCTGAAAGTTTTGTACGTTTTCCGAATCCGTCGGAAGTTACAACAAGAAGATCCGCGTCGTAATTTCTCGGAACAATATCACATCCGACAATCGTGTCACCTGAGCGGAGTTTCATTGAAGTTACACCGCGTGCACTTCTGCCGAGCGGTCTCAGGTCTTGAATCGGAAATCTGATTGCCATACCGCAGGAAGTTCCGATAATAATTTCATCATGTGCGGTTGCAAGTTTAACCCAACAGAGTTCATCACCTTCTTCAAGTCCGATTGCAATAATTCCGTTGCGGCGGATGTTGGAGAAGTTGTCGAGTTCTATACGTTTGATGTAACCTTTGCGTGTCAGCATAATCAGGTTCAAATCGTGTGAGAATGTGCTGACAGGAACAACTGCCGTAATTGTTTCGTTTTGTTCTATCGGGAGAACGTTCACAATCGGCAAACCTTTTGCCTGACGTCCGCCTTCAGGGAAGTCGTAAACATTCAGGCTGTAAACAGTGCCTTTTGAAGAGAAGAACAGAACTTTATCATGCATCATTGCTGTGAAGAAATGCTGAATATCGTCATCTTCTTTTGTTTTAATTCCTGATTTGCCTCTTGTAGCACGGTTTTGACGTTCAAATGTGTCAAGCGAAATACGTTTCAGATACCCCTGATGAGTAATAAATACTGCCATCGGAGTGTTCGGCGTCAAATCTTCAATTGTCACTTCGCCCTGCTCAGGCAGAATTTGTGTTTTTCTGTCGTCGCCGTATTTTTCTTTGTCTTCAAGAAGTTCCGTTTTAATAATTTCAAGAATCTTTTGACGGCTTGCAAGGATATCTTCGTACTCTGCGATTTTCTTGACTAATTCGTCATATTCGGCTTTAACTTTATCCTGTTCCAATCCTGTCAATCTTCTTAATTGCATTTCAAGGATTGCGTTTGCCTGATCAGCGTCAAGCCCGAATCTGCTCATTAAGCCGTTTCTTGCATCATCCGTTGTTTTAGAATTTTTGATTAATTCAATGACTTCATCAATTGAACCGAGTGCAATAATCAAACCTGCCAAAATATGCGCTCTGACTTTTGCCTTTTTGAGGAAGAAGATAGTTCTTCTTGTAACAATTTCAACTCTGTGTTCAACAAATTCATCAAGAACCTGTTTCAAATTCATCAATCTCGGCTGTTTGCCGCAAAGTGCAAGCATATTTACGCCGAAAGTCGTTGCAAGCTGAGTATATTTGAATAAATTATTTTTAACAACATCCGGTTTTGCATCACGCTTAAGTTCAATAACAATTCTCATACCTTCACGGTCTGATTCGTCGCGGATGTCGGAAATTCCGTTGATTTTCTGGTCTTTAACAAGTTCCGCAATTTTTTCAATAAGCATTGACTTGTTAACCTGATAAGGAATTTCTGTTACAACAATTGCCGTACGTGCCTGACGGCCGCCGCCGCCCGCAATTTCTTCAATGGTTGCAACAGCAGACATTTTAATAGAACCTCTGCCTGTTTCGTAAGCCTGTTTGATATCGTTAAGCCCGATAATTGTTGCCGCTGTCGGGAAGTCAGGGCCTTTAATGTATTCCATAAGTTCCGCAACCGTAATATCGGGATTGTTGATAAGAGCAATTGTTCCGTCAACAATTTCGCAGACATTGTGCGGCGGAATATTTGTTGCCATACCGACCGCAATACCTGAACATCCGTTCAAAAGAAGCATCGGAAGTCTTACCGGCAGAACTGATGGTTCCTGCAAAGAGCCGTCAAAGTTCGGTTCAAATTCAACTGTTTCGCAGTCAATATCAGCAAGCATAGACTGGGTAATTTTGTGCATACGGGCTTCTGTGTACCTCATAGCAGCCGCACCGTCGCCGTCAACAGAACCGAAGTTTCCGTGTCCGTCGACCGTCAGGTATCTTGTCGAAAAGTCCTGCGCCATACGAACTAACGCTTCATAAACGGCACTGTCGCCGTGCGGGTGGTATTTACCGAGAACTTCACCAACAATACGCGCACATTTCTTAAACGGTTTATCCGGAGTCATACCGAGTTCGTTCATTGCGTATAAAATACGTCTGTGAACAGGCTTTAAACCATCCCTTACATCCGGAAGCGCACGTCCTACAATTACACTCATTGCATAATCTATATATGAACGTTTCATCTCTTCTCTTATATTAACAGGAACGATTTTCCCGTCACTGAACATGCTTTGTTGGTTACTCAATCTCTTATCCTCCAGTGTCTGATATCTTTATATCCATATCATAGCATAAAAACAAGCGTTTAGGTAATTTTAAATTAATCTTTACAAAATTACAGGTGATTTGCAGGTCTTAATTAAATAATTTATGAAATTTCAACTGAATTTTTGTAAAAACAAATAAAACAAAAACTTTTCCGTGTTATAATCAGCATATGGAGAGAAAAGAATTTATAAACGCAAAACGTATTGTTGTTAAATTAGGCACAAATATTTTAAGAAATGAAGAAGGCTACGTGTCTCTTCCCAGAATTTTTTCATTCATTGAAGACATGGCATCTCTTGTCAAATCAGGCAAAGAAGTTATTTTAATTACCTCGGGTGCTGTCGGGCTCGGCCGTAAAAGGCTGGGGCTTGAAGGAACAACCGGAACCGCCCTAAAGCAGGCCTGCGCCGCAATCGGACAGGGGAAATTGATGTCGATTTACGAAAGCGGATTTGACGGTTACGGGCTTGTTGCTGCACAAATTCTTCTGACAGAGGACGACTTCGGCATAAGAACAAGGTATTTGAGTCTCAGAACAACATTAAACAAACTTCTTGAACTTGGAGTAATCCCTGTAATCAACCAGAATGATACTGTTTCAAGCATTGAAGTTGACCCAAGGTATGAACACATGCAAGTTTGTTTTTCCGATAACGACAAACTCTCTGCACTTGTGGCAAGCGAACTTGATGCGGATTTGCTTTTGATACTTTCGGATGTTGACGGTCTGTACGACAAAAACCCGAAGGAAAATTCTGACGCAAAGATTATTCCGGTTGTAAAAGAAGTAACAGATGAGATTTTAGAACTCGGAACCGACGCCTCAGACGGCGGCCGCGGCGGAATGCGGACAAAGTTGATGGCAGCAAGAATGGTAACACGTTTCGGCGGAAAAGTCTTGATTGCAAACGGCAAAATTCCTTATGTAATCAAAAAAGTTTTTGAAGGTGAAGAAATCGGCACAATGTTTCTTCCGCAAACACAGGGGCTTTCGGATAAAAAACGCTGGATAGGTTATGCAACAAATATTATCGGCAAAATTAAGGTTAATCAGGGGGCTAAAAAAGCACTTGTGGAAAAAGAAAAGAGTCTTTTGCCAATCGGTGTGATTGAAGTAATTCATGAATTTAACAAGGGCGACGTTATTTCGATAATTGATGAGAATGAACATGAGTTTGCCCGCGGAATGGTTAACTATGATTCCGAATCCTGCCGGAAAGTTATCGGCTGCCATTCGGACGATATAATTAAAATCTTAGGATTCAAAAATTATGATGCGATAATCACACGCGACAATATAACGATTTTGTAAGGAGTTTTTATGGATTTTACAGAAATTGCGAAACAGGCTAAAGAAGCGTCGCTTTTGACGGCAGGATTGAACGCGCAAATAAAAAACAGTGCGCTTAATTCAATGGCTGATGCGATTGAAATGGCAAAAGATGAAATTTTTTCCGCAAACAAGGTTGATTTAGAGCTTGCCGAGCCTCTTGTTGAATCAGGCGAGCTTTCAAAAGCGACGTTCAACCGTCTTAAACTGGACGAAAACAAAATGCGTGATATGATTGCGGGAATTAGAGAAATCGCAAAACTTCCTGATCCTGTTAATAAAAAACTTCTTGTAAGAGAACTTGATGAAGGGCTGACACTTTATAAAGTTTCGTGTCCTATCGGGGTTTTGGGGATAATTTTTGAAGCGCGGCCCGATGTAATTTCACAGATTTCGTCGCTCGCAATAAAATCCTCAAATGCAGTGATTTTAAAAGGCGGAAAGGAAACAACAAATACAAATAAAAAGATTCTGGAAATAATTAACACAGCACTCGATAAGGTTGAAGGATTTCCGAAAAATGTTATTCAGCAGGTGTTTACACGTGATGATGTTGCCGAAATGCTTAAATGCGACAAATATATAAACCTGATTATCCCGCGCGGAGGCAACAGTCTTGTAAAATTCATCAAAGAAAACACGAAAATTCCTGTCCTGGGGCACGCCGACGGAATCTGTCATATCTTTGTAGACGAAAGCGCAGATCTGCTTACGGCCGAAAAAATCATAACAGATGCAAAAACCCAGTATCCGAGCGCCTGCAACAGTGTGGAAACTCTTTTGATTCACGAGAAATTTCCGCACAAAGACGAACTTCTTGCTGCTCTTCAGCTTGAAGAAATCAAGCTCATAGACAAACCCGAAAGCTGGGCGCATGAATACGGCGACAAAATTCTCGCTTTTAAAACAGTCAAAAATCTTGATAAAGCAATTGCCCATATCAACCGGTACGGCTCCGGTCATACGGATTGTATAATCACGAAAAATATTGAAAATGCCGAAAAGTTTATGAACAATGTTGACTCGGCAGGGGTGTATTTTAATGTGTCGACAAGATTTGCGGACGGATTCCGATACGGATTCGGTGCGGAAGTCGGAATTTCCACAAACAAAACCCATGCAAGAGGGCCTGTCGGACTCGAAGGGCTGACTATTTATAAATACAAACTTATCGGAAACGGTCAGGTTGTGTCAGATTACGTTGAAGGCAGAAAACAATTTCATCACAAAGATTTGACATAAGTTAAAAATAAACAAATCCGCTTTAAATGTGATATAATTTTCTTAAACACATACGGAGGATGAATCACATGAAAATCGGTGTTGCAGGATTGGGACTTATCGGCGGATCCATCTTTAAAGGATTAACGGATGCAGGCTATGACGTTGTCGGAGTTTCCAAATCACAACAGGGCGAAAATATTTATAAAACTTACGATATTTTAACGGATTGCGAAGTCGTTTTTGTATGCTCTGCAATGAACAGAGCACTCGCGGTTCTTGATGATCTGGAACATTTTCTGCATCCGGAAACTATCGTAACAGATGTTTGCAGCCTCAAAGAATTCGTCTGCAGAAAACAAAGACCTTACAATTTCATTCCCTCACACCCGATGGCAGGAACAGAGCACCATGGATTTGAAAATTCCTTTCTGGAACTTTTTAAAGGCGCAAAATGGGCAATTACACCGTATTACAAAACAACGGGAATAGAAACTTTAGAAAAAATTATAAAACAACTCGGGGCAAAACCTGTTATTACAACACCTGAAAAACATGATGAGGCAGTCGCTCTGATTTCACACATGCCGATGGTAATTTCACAGGCATTATTTATGGCTGCTGAAGACAATCCTCTTGCAATGGAACTTGCGGCAAGCGGTTTCCGCGATATGACACGCCTTGCAATGTCCAATACAGAAATGGCTGAAGATATGGTGTCCCTCAACAGCCGAAACATTGAACATGCAATTCTTAAACTCTACAAATCCGTCGGAGATTTGACCGCGGAAGATTACCCAGAAACAATAAAACGAATAAAAGAAAAACGCTCTAAAATGTTCTGCAATTCCGGCAATAAATAAGATAATCCCCCATTTAAACAGCCAAAAACAGGACGTTGGTGGATTCGCCCTGCCTTTAATTTTGACTATTACTCAAATTGCTATTTATACTTTATGCTTCGGTGTTGTGTGATAAAATATTATGAATAAACGCTGCCGCAAAACCTGCGGTTGCACCTGCCGCAACAAGCGGTGCAGTATAACGTTTAGTTTTTACAATGTGGTGAGTTGCTTTCAGCAATTTTCTTGCAACATATGATGACTGCTGATCAACTTCACTGATGATTCTTCTGAATTCTTTGCCGGCAGAACTTTCATTTCCGCCAAGTTTGTTGACAATGCGGTCAATGTTGTAATCAGCAAAGCAATTTGTGATTTTGGAAGCGTATTTAAATTCTTTTGCCTCTTTTGTATCTTTGCCTAAAGCATTAACAATTCCGTCAACATCAATGCCTTTGTTATTTTCATCCTTCAAGATATCAAGAACCTTTTTGCCTAACGCGCTCTTTTCCCCGCCGACACGCTCTGCCAAATCCTGCAAAGTCGGATTTTTAAAACTTTCTTTGTGATCTATCATCTTGATAAATTCATCCTGTGCAGGCGTACGGGATTTAAGAATTTTAAAAGAATTAACTTTCTTCAAGTTTACGTCTTTTCTGCTTGAATTTACAAGCGCTGCGTAATTGATGTCTTTCTTTTCCGCTTTCTGGAGTTTGATTGCATACTTTGAACCGTAGCCTATAACCCCGCCTATAATTGTCGAATTAATCACTCGTGCAAGCGGATTGCGATTTTCATAATTTTGTACTGCATTTACACTCATAGTTAATAAACCCTTACTTAACTAACCACGTAATTTCGATACTTCACCTGCAGGGAATTTTTCATCCTTGCGTTAGAAATATATAGCAGATTTACACTTAAATATTTTATGCTGATGCCACTAAATACACCAGCCAAAACTGAGTAATTAAATCCATGCGGAATAATATCATAAAATTATTTTTTTGTCAATACCTTTATGAAATTTAGTAACAACATTATAAATACAATTACTAAAATATATAGAGCATAATGCTTAATTGTATTTTCGCCCATCAAAAGAGACGCAATGGCGCCTGCAACGATTGCAACAGAAGTCAGAATTAAAACTGTTTTCTTTTGAGAGAATCCCGCATGAAGAAGTTTGTGATGAATGTGTTCGGCATCTGCAACAAACGGAGATTTACCCTTGCAAATCCGTCTTGTACTGCTGAAAACAATATCCATAATGGGAACCGCAAGAACAACAAAGGGAAGCAGAAGAGTTAATGTTGCAGCTTTCATAACTCCGACAATTGAGATTGTTGCGAGCAAAAAGCCTGAAAACAACGCTCCGCTGTCACCCATAAAGATTTTTGCGGGATTAAAGTTGTAAGTCAAAAACGCGAGCATGGAACCTGCAAGAATAAACCCGATTAATGCGACAATCGGATTTGAAGGGGTCATTGCGATTGCAATAATTGCAAGCGTAATTGAATTTACGGTAATAACAGAGCCCGCAAGCCCGTCAACGCCGTCAATAAAGTTTACGGCATTAGAAATTCCGACAATCCACAAAAGCGTAATCGGATAAGACCAGAAGCCCAGATCAATTCCGCCAAGAAAAGGCAGAGAATTTATTTTCACGCCCAGAAGATAAACAACTGTTGCAATAGAAAGCTGGATAAACAATTTGAACTTTGCATCAAGATTGTAAACATCATCCACAAGCCCTAAGAGAAACATCAGAGAACTTCCGAGCAAAATTCCTGACAAAAGGCTTCCGTACGGATAATAGCTTAAAAATATCAGGGAAAGAAAGGTAAGCATTGTACTTGCCCAAATAGCGACCCCGCCGAGCCGTGAAACGGGTATTTTGTGGATTTTACGCTCATTTGGAAGGTCGACCAGACCTTCTTTTTTGGAAAAACTAATCACCAGAGGCACTAAAAATACCCCGAATATGTATGCAATAATTGTTCCGATTATATGAGCGTGAGTAAGTTTAATAATCATCTTTTTTCTTTCCGTTTCATGGATTCGGCGAATTCTGCCTTAAATATCCTGATAAAGCGGATATTTTCTGCATAATTTGAGAGAACGTTCCCGCAAATTATTTAATCCCATTTCATTATCTGATGAAAATATTGCAGATGCAATAATTTTTGCAACTTCAATCATATCATCTTCTTTAAAGCCTCTTGTTGTAACTGCCGGAGTACCGAGACGGATTCCGCTTGTAACGAACGGACTTTGCGGATCATTCGGAACGGTATTTTTGTTTGCGGTAATTCCGACTTTTTCAAGAACATTTGCCATATCTTTTCCGGTTTTGCCTGTTCTTCTCAAATCCAGTGTCATAAGATGGTTTTCGGTCATGCCGCCGACAATATCCATGCCTTCATCCATCAAACCCTGCGCGAGCGCTTTTGCGTTTTTGATAATCTGTGCCGCATACTCCTTGAATTCGGGTTTGGAAGCCTCGAGAAGCGCAACAGCTTTTGCGGCAATAATATGTTCAAGAGGCCCTCCCTGCATGCCGGGGAAAACAGCCTTATCAATGCCCAAAGCATGCTCTGCCTTACACATTGTAATACCGCCGCGCGGTCCGCGAAGAGATTTGTGAGTTGTGGTTGTCACAAAATCGGCATAAGGCGCGGGCGACGGGTGAAGCCCCGCAACAACAAGTCCTGCAATATGCGCGATATCCGCAAGCAGATATGCGCCGACTTCGTCTGCAATTTCGCGGAATTTTTTGAAATCTATAATTTTAGAATAATTTGAAGCACCGCAAATAATAAGTTTAGGTTTATGTTCATGCGCCATTTTGCGGACGTTGTCGTAATCAATATTTCCGTTTTCATCAACGCCGTAACTTTTTACATTAAAGTAAAGCCCCGAAAAATTGACCGGTGAACCGTGAGAGAGGTGCCCTCCGTTTGACAAATCCATTCCGAGAACGTGATCGCCCGGTTTTAAAGCATACATAAAGACTGCCATATTAGCCTGAGCACCGCTGTGAGGCTGAACGTTGGCATGATCCATCCCGAAAAGTTCACACGCGCGTTTTTGTGCGATTTCTTCAATAATATCAATATGTTCGCATCCGTTGTAGAATCTTTTGTGAGGTTTGCCTTCTGCGTATTTGTTTGTCAAAACGCTTCCTGAGGCTTCCATAACCGCTAACGACGTACAATTTTCACTTGCAATAAGTTCAATTGTATTTTGCTGTCTTTCAAGTTCTTTTTCAATCTGTTCCGCCACGAGCGGGTCTGTCTTTTTCAAATGTTCAATATTCATATCCCTTCACCTCACAACTGTTTTTCCCTGAAAATTATAAATAAAATATTCGCCTGTGACAACAAATTCACATTAATTTTACATTATATTATCAAGTCCGTAAACAAAATCATTATTTTTATAAACGTGTCTTGCAGCAAGCAGAACGCCCTGCATATAGCATTTTCTGTCCATAGAATCATGTCTGACAGTCAAAATTTGGCCGGAGGAGCCGAAAATTACTTCCTGAGAAGCGATATACCCCGGCATTCTGACTGAATGAATCTGAATATTGGAATATGAATTTCCGCCTCTTGCGCCCTCAATTGTTTCGACTTCGTCGCAGTTATTGAGAGCAAAATCAGGTTTAACTTCGGCCATCAGCTGAGCGGTTTTGATTGATGTTCCTGACGGTGCATCTTTCTTTTGATTGTGATGAAGTTCAATAATTTCAGCATTATCAAAATATTTTGCAGCCTGACGCGCAAACATCATCATCAACACCGCGCCTGTTGAAAAATTCGGTGCAATCAAACATCCCGTATTTTTTTCAACGGAAAGTTTTCTTAAAGTTTCGATTTGCTCATCAGTCAAACCGGTTGTTCCGATAATCATTTTGATATTATTATTTAAACAGAACAGTGCATTTTCATAAATCGACGCGGGCTGGGTAAAATCAATTAAAATATCAATATCCTCAACCCTCTGAGCTTCTTCTATCGTACGGTACATGTCATCTGCCGCAATATCAATTTTTGCAACAAGTTCCATATCGTCAGCCGCTTCCACAGCACTGACAACTTCTCTGCCCATTTTTCCCAAAGCACCGCATACAGCCACTTTTATCATAAAATTCTCTCCTTTTCGACTTTTCTTTAAAACCGCTCTCATATCCTGTTTTGTTTGCTTTTTCTGCCTGCAAACAGACAATCCGCAGCTACAAAAAGAATAAATCAAAAAAGTAATTTTGTAAATCAATGCAAAAATGACTGTTCATACATTTCACTGACTGTTTTTCCGCCTTTATCAACAGGATGGCTTATGTCAGTATCAATAAAAATACCTTTTTTAGGCGTTCCTCTTCGTATAACACGGTAAAGGTCATACCCCCATTTGTTAGGCCCTCTTTTGCCGTTTATATCTATATAAGGATGGTGATTACGGTAGTCCAATATTGTTATGCCGTCAATCAGAACAATGGCTTTTACTTTGTTAAAATTATCTTCTTTCAATGTTATATCACCGGTCGTCGCGGCATTTATATCTTCCTGTGAAAGCGAGTCGTCACTTTCTTTTAAAATTGTGTCAGAACCTTTATAATGCACGGTACAGCCATCTTCTTCCGCATCCTGACAGCGCTGGATAATGTTTAAATTTTTTTCAAATGCTTCATAAAACACACTACAATCAGAGTTTGGCCCGTAGTAATCCGACGGCATATCACCGCCCGGATATTTGTAAATACAATTGCCGTCATCCTGTTTTTCGCACTCAAGACTGGGATAGGGGCTGTCACCTTTTACCCAGTAATAACATCCGGGCACATAACCTAAATCCGCAACTGTTTTTTGAGTGGCAACGTTAATTATATTAAATGCTTTTTTAAACTGTGCTTGAAGAACTTTTTCCTGCCATTTGCCTATTAAAGAAGGTAATGTCATTGCGGCAACTATTCCGATTATGCCGAGTGTTATCAAGACCTCTGCCATGGTAAATGCGGGGTTAAAAAATTTGCGGTGTAAATGTTTTAAAAAGTCATTCGTACGCAAATTGACGCTTTCAGAGGAATCACAATGCCCTAAAATCGTCTCAGGAGCTTTATTGCGGGTTGCCCCCTTCCCGTAAATCCAATCATAGTCTGCTTTTTCATGTTTTTAAGCTCCTTCTTGTTTTATGTATTTACAGAGTTTATTATACAAGATTTTTAAAAACTTTTCAATAAAAATAAAAAATGTCTCATTTTATGATATTATAATTCGGTAACAGTTTTTTAAAAGGAGAGAAGAATAATGGCAGATGCAAAAATTTTGGCAACAATTGAAAGAAGCGACACAGAACAATTACAGATTTCAATCAGCGAATACAAAGGCAGAAGCTATTTGAATATGAGAATATTTTATACAACAGATGACGGCGCAAGCTGGCTTCCGACCAAAAAAGGGGTAACATTTACGCCTGATCAGCTTGATTTATTGGAAGAAGCAATTCAGGAAGCTAAAAAAGAATTTATGGAAGAATAATGAAATACGCTCTTGCGCTTGTCAATATTAAGGGATTGGGAGTTAAAACTTTTTCATACTTGATTCCCGACGAGATAAAAGACAAAATCCAAATCGGTCAGGCAATTCTTGTTCCGTTTGGACGACAGGGGCTTGTGAACGCTTTTTGTGTGGGGTTTTCAGACTATCTGCCTGACGGCATAAAAGCCAAAAAAGTCAGCAGAATTTTAGATGAAACCCCGCTTTTTTCAATTGATTATCTGAAACTTCTCGAGTGGGTGGCGAATTATTACTGCTGCGATTTAGTAACTGTTTTGAACGCGGCAATTCCGCTTAAGCTGATTGAAAAAGCCTCCAAAACAGAACTTGCGGTGGAATTTATCGGATTTGAAGGTGCCACAAAACGCCAGATTGAAGTTTTGGAAATTTTAAAAAACTCAGGCAAAATGCCTCTGATAACTTTTGAAAAAATCGCAAAAACAACCAGAACAACAGTAAAAAAACTTGAAGCGCTCGGATGTCTTAAACTGAGTGAAGAAAATATTTACAGAAACCCGCTTGATATTTTGAAAATAACCGAAAAAGAACCGCTTTTTGAACTTTCCGGCGAGCAGCAGAAAGTTTATGAAGGGATTAGGGAAAAAATCGGCGGGTTTAATCTGCCAAAAGAGGAGTCGATTCCGCAAACGATTCTTCTCCATGGCGTAACCGCTTCCGGTAAAACAGAAGTCTATTTTAAATTGATTAAGGACTGCATTGATGCGGGGAAAAATGTTCTTTTTCTGGCACCTGAAATCGCGCTTGCTTCACAGCTTACCAAACGTCTGGCTAAAAAATTCGGAACCGAAGACGTTGCAATCTGGCACAGCAGTATTTCAGATGGTGAAAGATATGATGTATGGCAGAAACTTTTTAAAAACGAAATTAAAATTCTTGCAGGTGCACGCTCCGCTGTTTTTGCGCCGTTAAAAAATATCGGGCTTATTATAATTGACGAAGAGCATGAAAGCGCATACAAACAGACTTCTCCCGCGCCGAGATACGATGCTAAGGTAGTTGCCCAAAAATTATCCGAATTCCACAACTGCCCTTTGATTTTAGGTTCTGCCACCCCTGATATTTCGGTTTACTACCGCGCCGTAAATTCCGGAAATCTTTTTGAACTGAAAAAAAGATTCAATGACGCAAAAGTTCCGCCGGTCACAGTAATTAATATGCAGGAATACGGGAGAGCCGCTTACAAAAACGTGATTTCAATCCCGCTTCAAAACGCAATAAAAGAAACATTAGAAAAAAATCAGCAGGTAATACTTTTGATAAACCGCCGCGGATTTTCAACATTTACGCAATGCAGATCCTGCGGTCA
Source organism: Candidatus Gastranaerophilales bacterium (assembly GCA_944325585.1). GTDB lineage: Bacteria > Cyanobacteriota > Vampirovibrionia > Gastranaerophilales > Gastranaerophilaceae > Scatenecus. The sequence goes on along the minus strand of CALVAS010000007.1, from coordinate 2,205 downwards.
TGTAATCGAATGCCCGAACTGTGCAATACCTATGATATGGCACGCAAAAGATCAAATGCTGAAATGCCATTATTGCAATCATACGGAATATTTTCCCGACTTTTGCCCTTCGTGCGGTTCTGACGCCCTTAGAACAAGCGGAACGGGAACCCAAAAAATCGAACAATACATAAAAGACCTATTTCCCGACAAAAATATTGAAAGGATTGACAGCGACATTCTGGTCAGAAAAGGGGAACATATAAGACTTCTTGAAAAATTTCAAAACGGCGGAATTGATATCTTAGTCGGAACGCAAATGATTGCAAAAGGGCTGGATAATCCAAACGTCACACTTGTCGGTGTAATTTCAGCGGACGCAAGTTTTAATCTGCCCGACTTTAGAGCAAGTGAAAGAGGTTTTCAGCTTTTGACACAGGTTGCGGGACGCGCAGGCCGCGGCGAATTTTCCGGAAAAGTTTTCTTTCAGACATACAATCCCGACTACTACGCGCTTGCAAGTGCAAAGGCACAGAATTATGACGAATTTTACGCAACGGAAATAGTTGCAAGAGAAGAATTTGACTATCCGCCTTTCAGCCAGATAATCCGTTTGATTTTAAGCGGAGTAAACAATTTCCGCGCGGAAAAATCCGCTCAGGAAATCGCGCTAAGACTCTGCACTATGATTGAGAAATTCGGAATTTCCGAACGTTTGGAAGTTCTCGGCCCGACACCGTGTGTAATCGAAAGAATCAACGGAATGTACAGGTTCCAGCTTATTATAAAAAATAAAATGGCTGAAAAAGGCCACCATTTTATTTCAAGTTTCTTAAGCAAAATTACTATGCCAAAAGACGTGAAACTTACTGTTGATGTTGACCCGCTGGATATACTTTAACGGTTCGGCGGGAGGATAATGTGCCCAATTTGATTATTTTTAATAAGATGCAACCATTTTTTTTGTAAGCATTCTAACATTATTATCAACTTCAAAAATCTCATCTATTGAAGGATTTTGGATAACTTTGTGTTCTAAAAGCATTTTTTCAACGATTTCAACAATCTGACATAGTGTGATTTTTCCGTCTAAAAACGCAAAAACCGCTTCTTCGTTTGCGGCATTGAGACAAACCGTTGCCGTTCCGCCTGTTCTGCCCGCATGATACGCAAACCCGAGTGCTGGGAATTTTTTAAAATCAGGTTTTTCAAAATCAAGACGCGCAGCATCCGCAAAGCTGAAACTTTTTGATTCAATCCCTTCAAATCTTTCTGGATAGGTTATTGCATATTGAATCGGAATATGCATACTCGGCAGACCAAGCTGTGCAACAACGCTTCCGTCTTTATATTCTATTGCTGAATGCACAATACTCTGCGGATGAATCACAACTTCTATATCATCATAATCCATTCCGAAAAGATGATGCGCCTCTATAATTTCAAGCCCTTTGTTCATCAAAGTTGCGCTGTCAACCGTGATTTTTTTACCCATGTGCCATCTGGGGTGCGCGAGGGCTTCTTTTACAGTCGCCTTTTGCATTTCTTCAATGCTCTTGCGCAGAAACGGGCCGCCGCTTGCCGTAATAATAAGTTTGTCTACCTGTCGGATGTCTTTTATGCACTGGTGAATTGCGCAGTGTTCGCTGTCGACCGGAATTATTTTAACACCGTTTTCGCGAGCCTTTTTCATCACGATATCACCAGCCATAACAAGGGTTTCTTTGTTGGCAAGCGCAATATCTATACCGTTTTCTATGGCTTTCAGGGTTGGTTTAAGCCCTATTCTGCCTGAACATGCAATGAGAAGAATATCATTTTCCTTGTTGGAGCAAATTTGTTCCAAACCTTCTTCACCATGCAAAATTTCCGCGGAAATTTCGTTTAGAACTTTGCCATTGGCGTTGTGGCAGACATATTTTGGTTTAAACTTTTTTGCCTGATGTTCCAGAAGTTCAACATTATTTCCGCCGGCAAGCGCAATGATTTCAAATTTATCATTCAATTTTTCGATAACTTCCAGTGCCTGAGTGCCGATTGAACCGGTCGAACCGATTATGCTGATTTTTCTCTTCTTTTCCATAAAGTTATTATATTACAAATAAAATTGTTGATTAAATCCCGAAATATGATAAAATATATTTATAAACAAAGAGGAGAAATTTATGAAAACACAAACTATGAGAGGATTCCAGCCAGGGGGGGGGGGGGCTTAAATAAGGCTGC
>CALVAS010000006.1 GCA_944325585.1 Candidatus Gastranaerophilales bacterium | reverse complement strand
AATTTTGATGGCAAAAAGAATCTCTAAAAAATCAAAGACGCTTGTATCAGAGAATTTAAATCCTGAATACAAAAAAGTGATTGACACATACTCCTGGGCAAACGAAATTGAAGTCGAGTATTTCAAAAATTTACCTGAAAATACTTCTGATTATGCCTGTGTTCTAATTCAAAATCCGGATTATTTCGGCGAAATTATCGACGTTAAGGCTGTTGATACGCTTTTGATAATTTGCACAGATATTTCAACGTTATCAATTTTGAAACCGCCATCAGAGTACGGAGCAGATATCGTTGTAGGAGATATTCAGCCACTTGGTATCCCTCAAGAATTCGGCGGACCTCATGCCGGGTTTATTGCCTGCAAAGAAAAATATATGCGTCAGCTTCCGGGGCGTCTTGCAGGAAGAACAGTTGATGCTGACGGCAATCAAGCATTCTGTCTTACAATTCAAACACGCGAACAGCACATAAAACGCGAAAAAGCCACAAGTAACATCTGTTCAAATCAGGCATTAATCGGACTTTGTGCAACTTTATACCTGAGCCTTCTGGGTGAAAAAGGATTTAAACAGGCAGGTTATTTAAGCGCAAAACAGGCTCACAAATTGTCGGAAAAACTCGCAGTAAAAGGAATAAAAACGTTAAACACCAACTTTTTCAACGAGTTTGTAATTGAGGTTCCGAATGCAGATAAAACCCTTGCGAACTTAAAAGCAAACGGTATTTTGGGCGGAATAAAACTTGATGAAAAGAGAATTCTGGTTGCAGCGACCGAAATGATTTCTGACAGTGATATAGAAAAATATGTACAGAATGTTTAAAAAAGAGTCTTGCTAAGACTCTTTTTTATCAAAAATCATCTGGTTATAATTTAAAACTTCAAAACCGTGCCGTTTGTAAACTTCGCACGCCCGATTATTTGACGGGCAAAGCTCCAATCTCAATCTTGCTGCAGGACACGTCTCCTTCAAAAATCTGAAAAATTCTCCGCCAAGTCCGCAGGAACGGAATTCTGGCAAAATAAAAATTTCCTCCAGCCAGACAACAATGCCGCCGGCTTCTTGTGAAAAAGTTTTGGCAAGCAGTGCATACCCTGCATTTCTGCCATCATGTTCTATAATATATGCTTCTGCATAAGTATCAGATTTCATTAATTCATCAAAAGTTTTGATAATAAAACTTTCCGGAATTTGATGATCAACCGCATCTGAATTATAGAATGTTTTTACTGAACTAATATAAAACTCTCTGTCTTTTTCTGTAATTTTTCTGAACATAGGATAATTATAGCATAAAACAAAAGTCTTTAGGAATATTCAATAAGTATCAAAATCCAACTAATGTATTCTTTTCTTTTTGGTTACTTTTTCTTTTCGGTAAAGAAAAAGTAACTGGGCGATACGTGACTCGAACACGTGACCCTCACAACGTCAATGTGATGCGCTACCAACTGCGCCAATCGCCCATTTTTTATTCAACTTTCAAGGTTTAGGGCTTGTTGGCAGCTTGCGCTACCTTCCCTCCTCCTTTTCGACACTCAGTCGAAAAGCGGAGTCCTTGCTAATCGCCCATTTATTCTTTAGTTTTCGATGCGCTACCCCTCTCACAAACGATACTCAATCGTTTGTTCGGCAGAGTGCTAATCGCCCATTTTTTTTTATTCAATTTTCAAAAATTTTCGATTTGCCGACAGCTTATGCCGCCTTTCTCCTTCTTTTCGACACTTAGCCTGAAAGCGGAGCCCTGCGAGTTTCCTTTTAAACTTTATTCTTATGGCTGAATTGAGGCATCAGCTTGCCCATTCCGTTTCTCATCTTTATAAAAGCATTTGCTTCTTTCTGACGTTCACATGAAACAAAACTGTCCTTTGTATTTATCAATGGTTTTAAAATTCTATCCGGATACTGCTTTGGATTCTTTATCACAAAAGGTTTTAACCCTAAAGCTGATTCTATTGTTGAAACAGGATTATTTGATATTCCGAAAATCTTACTACCCATATTAACCCTCTTCATTTTGCTTGTTATTCTTGTTGTGACGCAAAGCTATCATTGATCCTATAAAACCGCCGATAACCGCAACGATAGGTATAATCAAAAGCCAGAGCCAATTTTTGTTAATTTTGTCAAAAACTGTTTTCTTTTTGGGCATTACACCGAAATGTTCAATTTTTTGCCCCTTAAGATCTGCTATTTTATCCGCGATAATATATGTTCCGCGAATTATACCTTTTTCAAATTCTGCTGTTTGAAAATAAGGTATTACATTATCATCTATTATCGTTTTAAGTTCTTCAGGCTTAATTTCACCAACCAAACCTTTATCCAGAAGGATTTGCAGCTGATGGTCATCTATAGAAATTAAAAACACAAGTCCGTTATTTTTTTCGGCATCACTGATTTGATAATTTGCCAGAATTTCTTCATTAGCTTTATCAATAGTCATACCTTCCAAAGATTTTATCGTAACAACTGCAATTGTAGTATCTGTTTTTTGATTCAAATCATGAAGCGTTTTATTTACATTCTCGATTGTCTCTTCAGTAAATATTTTTGCATCATCAGCAATATAACCATCAAATTTCAAATTATCCGTAACTGATGCAAAGACACTTCCTGACGCTATACTTAAAAATAATAATGTGGAAATTAAAACTTTCTTAATCATAAACTTACCTGTAAATAATTACCCCTTATTAAATTTAAAAAGGCGACACCCAGATTCGAACTGGGGGATAAGAGCTTTGCAGGCTCCTGCCTTACCACTTGGCCATGTCGCCGTCCTCGTTTCTTTATAATAAATAAGACATGCTTCAATGTCAAGGTACAAAACTTATTCAAAATCAAACAGCCTCTTTATTGGTAATATAACTTATTAGACAAAAGAACCGCCCGAACGGGCGGTTCTTTTATTTCTCTAACTTACAAATGACTACTTAGTTTGATAGTAATCTCTTACTACACCGTTAAATGCATCTTTGTAAATTGCCTTGATATCTTCCATCAACGGATAAGCCGGGTTTGCACCTGTACATTGATCGTCAAATGCAAGTTCGACCATTTCATCTAACTTAGCGTTAAAGTCAGCTTCAGTTACACCGAAATCTTTAATTGAATTCGGAAGATTTACGGCTTTCATTAATTTGTCAATAGCATCAACAAGCAATTGAACTTTTTCGTCGTCATTCTTTCCGCCCAATCCCAATTCATCTGCAATTTGTGCATATTTTGCTTTTGCATTCGGGAATTTGTATTGCGGGAAGATACATTGTTTTTTCGGGCAATCTGTTGCGTTGTATTTGATTACCTGTCTGATTAACAATGCGTTTGCAACACCGTGAGGTACGTTAAACATAGCACCCAACTTGTGAGCCATTGAGTGGCACAATCCTAAGAATGCGTTTGCAAATGCCATACCTGCAATTGTTGCTGCATAGTGCATTTTTTCTCTTGCGATAGGATCGTTTGCACCTTCAGACCATGATCTTTCCAAATATCTGAATACTAATTTTGTAGCTTCCAGAGCGTTTGAGTTTGTGAAGTTTGTTGCCATAGAAGATACATAAGCCTCAATTGAGTGAACTAAAGCATCAATACCTGAAGCTGCAGTCAAGCCTTTCGGCATACCGTCTACAAAGTTCGGGTCGATGATTGCCATATTCGGTGTCAAGGCGTAATCTGCGATTGCATATTTTACGTGAGTTTCGTCATCAGTAATAATCGCAAACGGAGTTACTTCGGAACCTGTACCTGAAGTTGTCGGGATTGCAACCATTGTTGCTTTTTTGCCCAATTCAGGAATACGGCAGATTCTCTTTCTGATATCCATAAATCTCATAGAGATATCTTCAAATACTGTATCAGGCTGTTCATACATCAACCACATAATTTTTGCAGCATCCATCGGAGAACCGCCGCCCAATGAAATGATTACATCAGGTTCGTAAGGTCTTATGATATCCATTGCCTGATTAATTGTTGATAATGTCGGATCCGGTTTTACATCAAAGAAGATTTGATGGTCAATACCGATTTCATCCAATACGTTAACGATACTGTCAACAGCACCTGAGTTGAATAAGAATCTGTCAGTTACGATGAAAGCACGTTTTTTGCCTTGAAGTTCACGAAGAGCTAAATCAACAGCGCCTCTTTTGAAGTAAACTTTCGGCGGAACTTTGAACCAAAGCATATTTTCTCTCCTTTCAGCAACTGTTTTGTAGTTCAATAAGTTTTCAACTCCGATGTTTCCGGAAATTGCGTTTTTACCCCATGATCCGCATCCGAGTGAAAGTGACGGTTCAAGTTTGAAGTTGTACAAGTCGCCGATACCGCCCTGAGCTGAAGGTGAGTTAATCAATACACGGCAAGCCGGCATTTTTTCAGCGAATTTATCAACTCTTTCCTGATGGCGAGTATCTGTATAAAGGTCTGCAGAGTGGCCTGCGCCGCCTTTTGATACAAGTTCGTAAGCCATTTCAGTTGCTTCGTCAAAATCTTTTGCTCTGTACATTGTCAAAATCGGAGACAATTTTTCTCTTGAGAACGGATCTTCCCAATCAACTGTTGGTCTTTCAGCAAGAAGAACCTTTGCGTTTGCCGGCACATCAAATCCGGCAAGTTCTGCAATTCTGTGAGCCGGCTGACCTACGATATCCGGATGTGCTGTTCCTCTTTTCGGATCGATAAAAGGAAGTGCAATCATTTTCTTTTCATCAGCAGCACTCAAAAGATATGAACCTCTGTAGATGAATTCTTTTTTAACTTCTTCATAAACTTTGTCAACAACGATAACAGATTGTTCTGAAGCACAAATCATACCGTTGTCGAAAGTTTTTGACATAATGATTGAAGAAACAGCCATTTTGATATCAGCAGTTTCGTCAATAACAGCAGCTGCGTTTCCGGGGCCTACACCCAAAGCCGGGTTGCCTGAAGAGTAAGCAGCTTTAACCATTCCCGGACCGCCTGTTGCCAAAATGCAAGCGATTGATTCGTGTTTCATCAATTGGTTTGACAAATCGATTGACGGAACATCAATCCAGCCGATAATATCTTCCGGAGCACCGGCTTTAACAGCAGCTTCAAGAACAACTTTTGCAGCTTCGATTGTACATTTTGTTGCTCTCGGGTGAGGTGAGAAGATAATTGCGTTTCTTGTTTTCAAAGCGATTAATGATTTGAAAATTGCAGTTGAAGTCGGGTTAGTTGTCGGAACGATACCTGCAATAACTCCGAGAGGTTCTGCAACAATTTTAATACCGTTAGCTTTGTCTTCTTTGATAATTCCGCAGGTTTTAGCGTTTTTGTGTTTGTTGTAGATGTATTCTGAAGCAAAGTGGTTTTTGATAATTTTGTCTTCAAGAACACCCATACCTGTTTCTTCATAAGCCATTCTTGCAAGAGGAATACGAGCTTTGTCAGCTGCTGTTGCAGCAGCTTTAAAAATCGCATCTACCTGTTCTTGTGAAAAGTTTGCATAAATCTTTTGAGCTTTCTTAACTCTTTCGATAAGCAATTCCAATTGTTCGGCGTTGTCAACCAGTGTAGACTTATTTAAAGTCTTTTCAAGGTTTTCAACAGTTTTTTTGCTTTTTGTTGTCATAATTATTTTCTCCTTAATCTAACTTGACAATTGCTATTTTTTATTCCGTGAAACTATTTTAACAGGATAATATAAAATTATCAATTCGTGATTTATTTCACAATTACATTATAAAATAAAGACTTTTAAAAAGCAAGTGTATTTTTTACAATCTTTATACAATTTTAATATTTACTCTTTTCGGATGAAACCTTTATCCTGCAAGTGTTATATACTGTTTTGTATGAATATTTTAAAAAGAATCATTTATTTTATTCTAAAGATTCAGGAAAAACAGCTTTCTATACGGCTGGACAAGCATCTTAAATCAAGCGCAAAAAATCAAACGACTAAAACCTTTCTCGCATCTAATGTCATGATTACTCTGACATCAGAGACGGAAACAAACAAAGAACTTGTATTAAAAACAGTCGGAGAAATAGTTTCCGAAGTAAAAAACAATCCGTACATGCTTCTGGAATACGTCAAAACACACAACACAAAAGTCGTCAAATTGCCAAACGCAGACAAAATTCTTGCATTAATTAACGAAGATGAGGGGCTTGTATGCGAACTTAAGGGTTTGGAAGCCCTTTATATAAATATTTTAACTGACAACGGCTTTTCGTTTAAAAGCAAACCTATGTTTATATTGAGAGAAGGAGAAATTGACCCTTATTATATGCTTCATCAGTTTTACAAATGGTTTTCGCTATACAGGGGATTGCCGGGGTTTGATTACAAATCGCAAAAACTGTTCCGAAAATACCTGAACGCAGCTGATATAAAAGGTTTGGAGAATCTAACGCTTGATGAGATGACCGGTTTGAAAGAGGCAATTGCAAGGGATAATGAAGCGATTGGTTTTACGGTAAATTACGCAAAATCTATTGACGGCAGCAAAAACGTTCTTGAAAAAATTAAGACCGACGGCGGGGCAAATATTTAATGTCCACAAAACAAGAACCAGCCGGAGCTGGTTCCTTTCTTAAATAAAAGTGCGTATTAAATTTAATATTGTCAGCCCTGTGTTTTTTCCACAGAAGCCGGAGCTTTTTTGCCACCACAGCAGAGGTATGTGCCAAGCCCGACAACAGCAGCGCCAATTGCTCCGTAAATTGCAGCATATTTACCCTGTATGCTTCTGGCTGCATTTTTGATGGCTATTCCTACACCGTCTTCACAGTTAACAAATTTCTTTTCTTTTGTGTCCCATACGCTTTCAAAAAGATACTTTACTGCTTTCTTATCGGCTTCTTTACTTTCAGTCAACATTGAATTTTTTATTTCTTCAACGGTTTTACCTTGCCATTCTTTATCAAAAGACTCTTTTAACATTTGTTCCAGTTCAGAAAAATCCTTTATATTCTGCAACTTTTCTATATCACCAGCTTCTATACCAATTCCTTTAAAAATTTCAGTCAGCTCTCCAGTAAATTCCTTTAAACTATCTATATCCATACCCGCACTTTCAAGTTTTTTAAAATCGCCCATTAGCTTATTAACAAATAAACCTTTTAATTCCTCCGGATCTTTTGCTTTATCAAAAATTGCCATAACTGCCTTTTGATTCTCTTTGCTAATAGCAACACTAGCCTTAAGCTCAGGTGAGTCCGACGTTTCTAATTTGTGCTCTATCTTTTTGACAAACTCATCTGTCGGTGCCCCGTCTTTCAAAAACGGTTTTGTAAAATAACCCGCAGCTACACCTGCTCCTGCACCTGCAGTTGCGCCTATGGTTGTATACAACGCTGTATTGTTGTTTCCGTTTACACTATCTACTGACATTTTGTTTCCTTTCACGATTTTACCTACACAGGTATTTAAAACAAAATAGTTGCAAAATATTGCTATGAGCGCAACACATCCTATCCTATCCTATCCTATCTTATCCTATCGGGCAGTATAAGTGAGTTTAAGGCATTTTAAAATTTATATTTACATTTTGTTACAATAGCAGTATTACGTCACTACATATCTGAAATCCTCTTTCCAGACTTGAAAGCCGCCGTCTAAAAGCATGACCGGATATCCGTAATCCGCAAGAATCAATGCAGCTTTTGCCCCCAGATGACACTGCTGATTGTAACAATAAACCACAGTTATATTATCTTTTGAAAGTTTGTCAATATTATCAGCGATTTCATCTTTCGGGATGGATACAGCCCCCGGAATATGGCTTATCTCATAATCCTCCGCACGCCGAACATCCAGCAGTGTAACCTCATTTTCCTCCATAAGTGTTTTAAGTTCGACCGGACCTAATGTAAATGCAAGAATTTTCTCAAAATAATTCTGCGCTTCTTGAGAGTTTCGGCGCAGATTAGTCACTTTATCATCCATAACTTGATTTTCCTTTCTTTATTCAAGAAAAAGATAAATCAAGTTATGAAAAAAGTGTATGGTTATTGGGGTAAAAATAATTTAGTAAGATGGGTAAATGTCTAATTATAACTCTTGTCTTATACACATATCTGAATTATGCTGTGTAACTCATATGATTTGCAACACTCGGATGAATGTTAGCATCATAGTTTGATCTTTTAAATTCATCAATTGCTCTGCCTACTTTGTTAGCAAAAGCAGTGAGGATATTGGGGTTTTGTACCATATCAGCTCTTTTAGAACGATTCATATCGTTTTCAAAGTTGATTTTGGCGTTGGGGTTTTGTAAAGCGAGAATTGCAACACTCGGGGTAATGTTGTTCATGTTGCCTTCTCCGAATGATATATATTTTCTGCTGTTTAATCCGTATTGAATTCTATCTACTTTCATTGTAATCCTCCTCTCTTGAGGTCTTATTAAGTGTTTGTTTAACACTTCATCCTTACAATTTCACTATAAACTATAATAATTTATTTGTCAACCCCTACTATGAACTTTTATTAAGAAGGCAAAAACCTTATCCCAAGGCTGTTTTCGCGATAAAGTGTAGTTTTTCCACTTATTTTAAAGTGTTTTTTTTACACTTTTCTCTAAAAATTACCCATGCTTCTATGATATTTATCTCCCGAAAGACTAATCGCATGGTATTTTTAAATTGCATAATCGGGCAATTGCAGGTTTTGCACCGTTTAGATTAAATATAATTAAATCTTTTTCATACTTCCAGCTATTCTTAATTCCAACGGGAGCCGATTCAGCTCCCTTTTTTTTATTCCAAAAGCCACGTTTTATAAAGACAGTTGCCCTGCGGACACCAGCGCTGCTTTTACTTTTAAGTTTTAACTTTGCGTAGTGCTGTATTTCAATAAAAAATTTGTAATCATTCATCAAAGTTTCTGAGGAAAAGCCAGTAAAAAACACCTATAAAGGGTGCTATATAACATAATAAATGCAATTTTTCCGCAGATCTTGAATTTGGAATAGATAATTGAACATCATCCAACATATTATAACATATGAAAGATATAATAATTCCGATTATTGTCAGTAAAATCAGCTTTACAGTTGACTTTCTCATACAAAATTACCTTTAAATGCAGTTAAAGTTTAAACATCAGGCAAATCGCCCTTTACCTCTGCAGTTTCATCGCCTTCAAGCTCGAAAACTTTATGAAGGGCTTTTAAGGCTTTGTGAGCATCGTCTTTGTCAACCAGACAGCTTATCTTTATTTCGCTTGTAGAAATCATTTTAATGTTTACGCCTTGCTCTGCAAGGGTTTCAAACATTGTAGAGGCAATACCGGGTCTGTCAATCATGCCGGCTCCAACAATCGAAACTTTGGCAATATTATCATTAATCTGAATGTCGCCGCAATTCAAATCTTTTTTCATTTCATTAAGGGTTTTGATTGTTTTGTCCAAATCAGCACTGTCAATAGTGAATGCAATATCATTGGTGTTAGAAACTTTTCTTGCATAAGATTGAATAATCATGTCAACTGAAATATTTTCCTTAGCAAGTCTGCCGAATACTTTTGCAGCCTGCCCCGGAACGTCAGGAACGTCACATACAACAATTCTTGCCTGTGACAAATCAGCAGCAACACCTGTAACCGGTTTATAAATCTCCATTTTATCAACTCCTAATATTAAAGTACCTAAATTATCTGTTTTAAAGCTGCTTCTGACACGAAGCGGAACATTAAATTGTTTTGCGGTCTCGACGCTTCTCGGATGAAGAACGTTTGCGCCCGCATGGGCTAATTCAAGCATTTCTTCATATGAAATTTCTTTTAATTTTGTTGCTTTAGGAACGATTCTCGGATCTGTCGTATAAACGCCTTCAACATCCGTATAAATATCGCATCGTTCCGCATTTAAAGCTGCTGCAAGAGCAACTGCTGAGGTGTCAGAGCCGCCGCGTCCGAGAGTTGTAATCTCCCCATCTTCGGTTACACCTTGAAATCCTGCAACAACAATAATTTTACCTTCTTTTAAATTCTTTTTGAGTTTATCTGTTTTAATATCAACGATTCTGGCTTTTGAGTGGACATTTTCCGTCATTATTCCGATTTGCATTGCATTAAAACTTACCGCCTCATAACCCTGTGCCTGAATTGCCATGGCAAGCAGCGCAATTGAAACACCTTCACCCGTAGACAAAAGCATGTCCATTTCACGGCCTGATGGGGACGGACTCAAATCTTTTGCCATCTTTACAAGATAATCCGTTGTATGCCCCATGGCAGAAACCACTACAACAACATCATTTCCGTTATTTTTCTCTTTTATAACCGTTTTGGCAACATTTTTTATTTTTTCGGTATCAGCGACAGATGTTCCGCCGAATTTTTGTACAATAACCTTTCTCAATTTTATTCCTTTTCCGAGAGTTTCTTTAACATTTCCGTTAACTCTGCCGATTTGTCAGGGTATTTAAACGCGTTTTCATCAATGGCTTTAATCTTTTGTTCAAAGTCCAGTGTTTCTTTTATATTATATTCACAAACGTTATCCTTGACAAGTATGTAATTAACATAAAACAACATGTTTAAAATTTCTGTATTTGTTTCTGTCTGGCGGAGAGCTTTACGAAGTTTGCGGTTGGCATTTGCAAAATCTTCTTCCGAAATCAGAAACTTTGCATAATCAATATAAGTTTTTAAATGTTTCGGATTTTCTTTTATTGATGATTCAAAATATTCGCCCGCATTTGAATTGTCGCCTAAATGCATGTAGGCTTTTGCAATATAATAATAATTTATTACGTCAGACGGCTCTGATTTAAGTGCGGACTTGAAATTGTGAATGCCCTCTCTGTATTTTTCTTCTGTACACATGATTATGCCAGAAGCACGCAACAAAAGAGCATTTTCATTATTTTCTTTTAAAAGTTCCTCAATAACCTGTTTATTTTCATCAATTTCACCGCGAACAACATTCAAAAAGGCTTTGGCTATTTTTATTTCCGTATTTTCACCGTCAAGATTTTCGGCCTTTTGCAATTTTTCAAAAGCCTCGTCGTATTTTTCAAATTTAATCAAAGACAAAGCCCATTCAACATAAAGACTGCCGATAATAAGAGATAACTCCTCTGCTTTTTGATAATTTTCAAGCGAAAGCTGTTCTTCGTTTTTTAATCTGTAAATTTTACCGAGAAGCAGATAGCACGGAAGCATGTTTTTGTTAAAATCCAGAGCTTTTCTGGCAAAAAATATTGCCGCGTCATAATCCTTCAAAATAAACTTTAATTTTGCATATTCGTAAGAGTTTCCCTCGTTCGGTGCAACATTTGCCAGAAATTGAAGTTTATTTTCCGCATCATCATACATTTTTAACTTAATTTCAGCAACTGCAGCCAAAAACAGCGCATTGGAATTGTAGCGGTTGAATTTGGATGAAAGAATGAATTTTTCATGCGCTTCCGGTATTTTTTCCTGTTTCATTAAAGACATGCCCCATCCGAGAAAGACTTCGGAGTTTGCCGGCGTAATTTTGTCCGCATTTTCAAACGCTTCGTCCGCTTCATCATAAAGTTTAACGTTCAAAAGCGCATAACCTAAATTTTTCCAGATTATTTTATCATTCGGATTTAAGTTTGCTGATTTTTTGTACGCTTTTACTGCATCATCAAATCTGAAAAGTTTGTCATAAATAATTCCCTGATATTTGAACACAAGGGAATCTTCCTGCGGGAGGCTTTCAGCTGCTGTCAGAATATCCAGCGCATCTTTATACTGTCCTTTGTCAATAAGTTTTTTGGCCCGATTGACATACGCAACCGACGGAAGCGATTGAATTACCGAATCGTTTTTATAATTGTCAATTTTGGAATTTATCGTTTTAACTTTGTCAATTATTTTTTCAAACCAATCAGACAATCCGCCACCTCTCTGAATGCTCCGGAACCGCCATCTGCCTCTGTAATTTGAATATCCGGAAGTTCTTTTAAAACTTTCGGTGCATGCGGCACAGTAATTTTGTACTTTGCATACTCCAAACTCTGCAGGTCGTTTACGTCATCACCGATATACAAATATTCATCCTGCGATAACGAATATTTTTCCACAATGCTTTTTAAAACATCTATTTTTTTTCTTATGTTTGTGTGAACTTCTTTTATCTCAAATTTACGCGCCATAATATCAATTGCACGATTTTTTTCTCCGGAAATGACAGCTATTTCAAAACCGTTTTTCTTTAATATAGAAAACCCCATTACGTCTGCAAAATTAAGTTTGCGCGACATATCGCCGTTATCCGATATATAAACGCAATTGTCCGTCACAACTCCGTCAAAATCAGTTATTACCATTTTTATTGTATCAGGCAGGTTCAAGCTGCACATAATTCTTTAATCCTTATTTTAAACTATTAACATCCGCTGAAATCTCTGGTATAATAAATCATATCATAAAACGAATTGAAAAGCTAAAGGTTAAAAAAGATTAAATGCTCTGGTATATAATAAATGCATGTATAATTCTTGTTTTCATTGCACTTTTTTTGATAACAAGACAGATGAACAAAAGATGGTCTAAAATCAACGATTATTTAGGCATGGTTACAAATACCGTCAACTCTGTACGTTACGGGAACCTTTCAACCAAAATGGACAAAATTGAACACTCTTCTTACAAAAACGTAACGGAAAGTATTAACAGAATGGTTGAAACTCTTAATGACAGAGAAAAAATGATTGTTGAATATCAGGCCGAACTTATAAGGCAGAACAAACTTTTAGAAAACGTTATCAATTCGCTTTCAGACGGGATATTAATCGTAAACGAGCAGGGGAATATTTTGCGTGCCACACCGAAAATTATCGACTGGTTCGGCGTGAAAGGAAACGATATTTTAGGGAAAAACGTGTTTGATTATGTCGAAATTCCGGAAAAAAACACCGTCGAAAAATTAAATGATGTTGATATTTTTATAAAACACACCCCGACAAACAATTTTATAATAAATTCAATAAGACTTTCACTTGATGATAAAAAACGCTATGTTCTGCTGATAAAAGATGTGACAACCCAAAGAGAAATCGAAACATTAAAAGAAGATTTTGTTGCCACGCTGACGCATGATTTGAAGGTGCCGATTGTTGCGGAAGCCAATATTTTAAACTTTTTGATTGACGGCAAATTCGGCGAGATAAACGACAGGCAAAAAGTGGCGCTTTTAAATATGAAATCATCAAATCAGGAGCTTATTGAACTTGTTCAAATAGTGCTTGAGACATACAAGATAAAAGAAACCGGCATTCCGCTTTTAAAAGAAAACATCAAGCTCAACGAATTTTTAACAAATATTGTTAATCAAGTTCAGCCGATTGCAACAAACTCAGGTCTCACGATAAACTTTACACCTAAAAAAAATATAACCGTTTCTGCGGACATTATGCAGCTTGAGCGTGTAATTAAGAACCTTATTTCCAACGCGATTTCCCACAGCAACACCAAAAAAGATATTGATATAGAAGTCGGAGAAATTCCGGGATTTGTAACTATTTCGGTAATTGATTACGGACAGGGAATCCATCAGGATGAATTGAAACTTATATTTAACAAATATTATTCCGCTGCAAAGAAATTCCGAAAAATCGGAACAGGTTTGGGGCTTTATTTGTCGCAGCAAATTATAAAATCTCACGGCGGAGAGATAACTGTTACGAGTGAAGAAAATGTACGAACAGAATTTTGTGTAAAACTGCCGGATTAAAAATTTTATAATATAATCAGAATATGAAAGAGTTTTTTATCGGGCTTTTAGACTGGATTTACAAAAAGAAATGCTATTTCTGCAAATCCTCAGGCGAATGCGTAAAAATGTGTTCAAAATGTTACACGGAAATGTCTCATCTTTCAGGCTCCGTCAACCGCATTGTTTTAAGAAAACCGGTATATTGCGCGGGAGTTTATGAAAAAAATCTCCAAAAACTTATCCGCGGATTAAAATATCACAATCAAAAAGAACTTGCGTTTTATCTTGCAAAATTCATGTATGAATACTGGCAAAAAATTACGGACAAAAATAATTTTCAGGTTGTTCCGGTTCCGATTTATCCAAAACGCGAAAAACAACGAAAATACAATCACATGAACCTTGTCGCGGAAGAGTTTTGCAAACTTTCCGGCTGCACACTGAACACGGATTTGATAAAACGCGTAAAAGATACAAAACCTCAATATAAATTAAAAAAATCCGAAAGAATAACAAATCTTGCAAATGCTTTTGAAGTGAATGAAGAAAACCTTCTGCCTATGAAAATTTTGATAATAGACGATATCTGCACAACTGGTTCAACATTTGAGGAAATGATTAAAGAATTTGAAAAACATAATATTTCTGATATAACATGTTTAGCTGCGACAACCCCGTTTGAGGAATAATGATTTTAAAAGAATTTTCAACATATATTCAGAGCCGAAAAGAAGAAATTTTGACAGGAAAAACAACCGCCACAAAAATTCTGTGTGACTGGATAAAACTTGTTATTAAAAAAAATCCCAAAGGCCACGTTGACAAAATAATTCATACAGAAATTCTGCTTGCTGAAAACAAAGCAGGTGATTTTTTTATAACCGCAAAATCCGCAAGCGGCCGGACACTTGTGAAAGCGCTTTACAATTTTGCGCTTAGTTATGAGCATTATATTATGCAAAAGTGGCTTGATGACAAAAATCCGCATGATTTTAAAAACTAACACTCATAAATACCTTGTTGTCGGATTTTATTTGTTCTTTAAAATCTAAAATATTTATGGATTAGAGATTTTAACGGAGCAAACATAAATGAACAATTTATTTCAGGCACAAACCTGCCAATTAAAAAATTTGAACAATCTTTTTATTGAATTGACCGCAAAAAATTGCAATCAACGCTGCAAACATTGTTTCATAGATTTTCCGCTTTCGAAAAACGTAAAAGATTTTATATCCGTTGATTTGATTAAAGAAGCCATTAATGACACAAAAAACGAACCTGTTGAATGTATTTATCTGACAGGTGCAGAACCTATGACTCACCCTGATTTTAACAGCATACTGAGACTTTGTCTGAAACGTACGAATGTTTGCATTTGCACAAACGGAAGTTTCATCAATGAAAAGAAAGCAAGATTTTTAAAAAGAGTTGAAGACGAAAGCAATTTTGAAATTATTTTTCAATTAAGCATTGACCATTATGATGAAGTTAAAAGCGACGACATCCGCGGCCGCGGCACTTATCGTCAGGTGCTTCACGCAATAAAAAGTCTTGTAAAATACGGATTCAATCCGATTCTCTGCATAACCGACTATTACAACGAAGGCCGGAAAAAACTTCTGGAAGGGTTTGAACCTGTTTGCAGAAAGATTGGATTTGAAGCGGGAGAAAATAATTTTAAAATTAATACAATGTATAAAAAATCCGATTCTGACAAAAAACTTGATACTTCCTGGCAGTCTCTTGACTGTGAATACGGACGAATATTGACATCAAAAGGGATTTACACCTGCCCGTTTCTTGCAAACGATCACCGAGGACGTTCGGGCGCAAGTTTCAAAGATTATTCAAATAAAAATATTCTTGAGACTGATTTTTGTGCAACCTGCCTCAAGAATAAACAACAATTATTTTCAATAGATTTTAAAAATTTTTCCTAACCTTTTTTAGCGTAAAGTTTTAATGTGAAGTTGATTAACAGAACTGATTTATCTTTTTCGTACGGTTCAACTTCGACTTTTGCGATATCAAGGAAATGCTCATGTTTGTATAAATCTTTCAAGAAATTTTCAAAAGTTTTATAATTAGCAATCATTTCCATATCAAGCTGCGCGACGTTAAATCTATCAGCAGCACCTTTTACAAAGGTATCGTCAGAAGGATCATATGTATAATTTATAGAACGCATTTTGATAGTATTTGCACGGATTAAATCCAGAATTTCAGTGAATTCACCTGCAATTACGCCTTCTGTATCAAGACCTTTTTCTTCAGGAATGAACAACTCTTTTTCAATACCGGATAAGTCATCCTGTTTTTTTACAGTCAACTGTAAATCCTGCAATTCTTTTTGCTTTTCTGCAAGCACAAGAGTCTGAGCCGCATATTGCTCATTCATATCCATAATACTTTGAACCGTCGGAACAATCTTTGTAGCAACTAAATACACAACAATAAGCAGTGCAAGTACTAATATTGCGACAGGTATTTTTAATTTTACTAATAGTTCTTTTGTTTCTTCTGGCATAATTTATAAAAAATCTCCATTGTGTTTGCTAATTTATAGGTTTATCGCTTAAAAGTTTATTATCAGGCGCTAAATTTGCGGCCTGCCCGGTTGTTTTACCTTTTTTACCGCCTTTTTTGTCACCTTTATCGCCTTTTCCTTTAGCTTTATCATCAGCAGGAGCGGCAACAGGAGCTTTTGCGTTTCCGATTTCAAAGTCATATGTAACAGGCAAATTAGCCATAAATTCATCTACATTATCGGATTGCATTTCGAGTTTTTGAAGCTGGATATCACTGCTTACCAAATAGTCCTTGACATTTTTGAAGAATAAATAAACGTCTTCAACCGTATTTGCACCGCCCTTAATCGAAATTTCACCACTGCCTTGAGCAAGGAAATAAGTCAGCCACAATTCCGGCGGAACTGATTCGCCTATTGCGCTGTAAGACATTAATTTTATACGGTTATTTTGAAGAACTTTGTTAATTTCGCTTTTGATATTAAACTTACCGGCGATTTGTTGCTGCTCTTTTAAGTCTGCAATTTGTTTTTCCACCTGCTGAATATTTGCATTTAATTCATCAAGTTCCATCTGCTTTTCAGCCTGTATTCTGGGAAGCAGCAGAAAAGCAATTATAACCGGAATCAGTATAACTACCGCTATCACACCTGCAAGGAGTGTTGCTGCCGTCGGCGTAATCTGATATTCTTTTTCGCCTATCGGAATTTTTATTACTTCTTCAACAACAGCTGATTCGCCGGTTGCAAGAAAATTAAACGCAATCGGATAATCAGATGTTTTTGTAATGGCTGCACCGATTGCCTGTAAAGATATTTTTAAAATATTATCCGGCAATACATCCAAACTTGTCGGCAAAAATTCTTTACGTTTAAACTTGTTGTTTTCAATATATTCAATCGTATATTCAACGCTCAAATTTTTAGCAAGCATTTCGGCGCTGACGGAATCAGTATCTGAAATAATAAGAAGATAATTTGCCGGATAACTCATTAATGTAATTTGAGCAGACGAATTAATTACATTATAAATTTCATCGCCTTCATAAGATTTGACGGCAATAGGTTCTTCATAGTAGTCGACAATGTTTTTGCCTGACATTGAAACAAGGTTGTAACCGTTTGAGTTAACTGTTAACAAGTTCCAGGTAATGCCGTCTTTCATTTGCTCGGCAGCAAGTCCTGTGTAATCCAGTGCTCTTAATGTTGAAGCCAGTGACATTTCAACATCAACAAGAGCCGCACCCATTTCCGTCAATGCCGCACTGATATTATCAATAACAAGTTGTTGAACAGCTGAATAAAACAGTTTTCTGTTTTCGCCTGAACTCGTATTTGAATCCATCCACTGAACAATAGGATCATGACGCTTAAACACATAGGATTGCTCGACTTCTGACGTAATAGCTCCGGTAATTGCATCATCACCAAGCATAAGCGACATTTCAATAGAGCCGAACAAAACCGTCGGTAAACTTAATGTAACGTTGCATTTGGGAGAAATTTTCAACTCTTCAAACATTTCTGCAAGATCTTTTTTAAATTCTTCCAAATCCGCAATTTCTCTTAAAGATTCGTTATATGCCAGCGGTCTGTAAGTATAACTTTTAACCGTATGACTTGCTGCATCCACTTCAATCATTTCAAGCCCGATTCCGGGAGTGACAGATAAGTAGATATCCGGTCGATTACCGGCTGACAACTTACTTAAAAAGTCTGAAATACTATTTGATGAACCCATAATTTATAAATTTTCTCTTCCTATGTACTTAATTCTTATTTTTATTATACAATATATTTTATCAACGTTGCAAATTTAACATAAATTTACACTAAATGGAGGACTAACCCCTGATGAAAGAGCTTGTAAACAGAATTAAGGAGCTGAAAAAGAATAAAAATGCCGTAATTCTTGCCCATTGTTACCAGAACGCAGAAATTGATGAAGTCGCGGATTACGTCGGGGATTCTTTATATTTGAGCCAGATGGCTGCAAAAACAAATGCGGATATAATTGTGTTTGCTGGTGTATATTTTATGGCGCAAACCGCGAAAATTCTTTGTCCTGATAAAAAGGTTCTGCTTCCGAACTTGAAATCAGGATGTGAAATGGCTGATATGATAAATTTACGGCAGCTAAGAGAATTTAAAAATAAATACCCGAACATTCCGACAGTCTGCTATATAAATTCAACAGCAGAAGTTAAATCAGAATGCGATATTTGCTGCACAAGTTCAAACGCCGTAAAAATAGTAGAAAGTTTAAACGCTGAAAAAGTTTTGTTTCTGCCTGACAAAAATCTTGGCAGATGGGTTGAAAAAAAGCTGGGCAATGTAAAAGTGATTACATATGACGGATATTGTCCGATTCACCATAATATTAGGACTAATGAAATCGAAAAAGTTAAAAAAGAAAATCCTGATGTTAAACTTCTGGCACATCCCGAATGCAGAGAAGAAATCGCAGATCGCGCTGATTATGTCGGAAGCACAACAGGAATTATGAATTTTGTCAAAAACAGTTCTGATAAAAAATTTATTATTGCAACGGAAAAAGGTGTTGTTGACAGACTTGAACGCGATTATCCTGAGAAAGAATTTGTTATCGTAAAAGAAAATCTTATCTGTGAAAGTATGAAATTAAATCATCTTAAAGATATTTACGACTCTTTAAACAACGAAACTTATGAAATTAAAGTTGATAACGAAATTTCAAAAAAAGCTCTCAGATGTATCGAAAGAATGCTTAACGTTTCAAAATAGGAAATAAAAAATCATGGACGATATAATTTTCGGCAAAAACGCAATAACAGAAGCTCTGATAAGCGGAGAAAGAGAAATCAATAAAATTCTGATTTCAAAAAATATTCACTCTGATGCAAAAATAAACAAAATAAAAGAACTTGCAAAAGAAAGAGGAATTGTTTTTCAGTTTGTTGCAAAAGAAAAATTTCAGCAGTATGCCGAGTTTAATCATCAGGGAATTATCGCTCAGATTTCACCTTTAAAATACGCTGATCTGGATGAATTTCTGGAAAAATCACACAACAACTCCTCACTTGTAATTCTTGACGGGATTGAGGATCCGCACAATTTCGGAGCGATAATCCGCTCCTGTGTCTGCGCCGGAGTTGAAGGAATTATAATTCCTTCAAGACGAAATGTTCAGGTAAATTCAATTGTTGAAAAAACAAGCGCCGGTGCAATAAATCACATTCCGATTATAAAAGTAAATAGCCTGGTTAACGCAGTCCAAAAATTAAAAGAACACGACTGGTGGATAATTGCAACGGACGCATCCGCAAAAGATAATTATTATGACATAAAATATAATGATATGAATTTTGCACTTGTTATGGGCGCAGAACATGCAGGGGTTTCAAAGTCACTGTTAAAAATGTCGGATTTTACGGTAAAAATTCCAATGATGAACGACTTTAACTCACTTAACGTTTCAAACGCCGCATGTGTAATAATATTTGAAAGTCTGCGGCAAAAATTAGATAAAAAAAGTTAAGCAAAGTAAAAAAATAGTTTTATCAAAAAATTCATATTATAATAAATTTGAAGATGGAGAGTTTTATAGTCTATGAAAAAAGAAATAGAAAAACTTGGGTTGTTATCAGAAGAAATATCGGATGAAGACGTTAACTTTCATGAACTTGAACCGATGGATGAAGAAGATGAAATTATCCACTCGGTAGAAGATCCAAAAGTTCAGGAGAGTCTTGCTTCCGTAAATTCGGACGACAGTGTAAAAATTTATTTACAGCAAATCGGGAAAATTCCGCTTCTTTCACCTGAACAGGAACTTGAAGTCGCAAAGAAAATTTATGAAACACAGGATGAATTTTCAAAAAATCTTCTTGTGAATGCAAATTTAAGACTTGTAGTGAGCATTGCAAAAAAATATATAGGACGGGGGCTTTCATTTCTTGATTTAATTCAGGAAGGCAATCTCGGATTGATGAAGGCTGCCGGAAGATTTGACTATACTAAAGGGTACAAATTTTCAACATATGCAACCTGGTGGATTCAGCAATCAATTACCCGTGCTATTGCGGACAAAGCAAGAATTATTCGACTGCCGATTCACATGATTGAATCTTTGGGAAAAATCAGACGTGCAACAATTGACCTGACAACAGAACTCGGACATACACCGACCAAACAGGAAATTGCATATCGTCTCGGAGTTTCTGTTAACAAACTGACCTCCATCATCAAGTCAGCACAAAGTACAATAAGCATGGAAACACCCGCTAACAGCTCGGAAGACAGTTCTAAAATCGCGGATTTTATTGTTGACGATTCGACAATTACACCTGACAGCAGAGTTTCACAGGAAAATCTTTTTGAAGATATAAGAAAAATGCTCAATCAACTGAGCCCGAAAGAGCGTGATGTTTTGATTTTGCGCTACGGACTTGATAACAGCGGAGCAAAGAAAACTTTAGATGAAATCGGTTCTCAATACGGAGTTTCAAGAGAGCGCATCCGCCAGATTGAAAACCGTGCGATTGCAAAACTTAAAAAGCTATGTAAAAACAAGCATTTGACTGTCGGTTTAAAGAATTATTTCGGAGAATAGACGAACAAATTAATTACAACTCTTTTTTTAAACAGATTTTTCATAAATTAATAATATATCATTTTTTAAACTTGGCAAGTTTGTTAAAAATTTGAATAACTTTATATACTTTTATTGTAATTTAATTAAAATACACGCCCGCTTACAATGCAAGCGGGCGTGTATACTTTATCATTCTTAATTATTCAGCGTCTTTGTTAATGTCTTTTACGCTCAACGCGATTCTGTGTTCCTGCGGTGTGAATTTTTTAATCAAAACTTCAACACTGTCTCCTACTTTGTATCTGTTGAACGGATTTACATTTTCTTCAGCCATCTCTGATACAGGCAGCAACGCTTCAACGCCCGGGAATATATTAATAAATGCGCCGAATCCTGTCACTTTGTTTACAGTTCCTGTGATTACCTGACCTTCTTCAAATTGGCCTTCGATTTGCTGCCATGGATCTTCACCCATTCTTTTTAATGAAAGAGAAATTCTCTTTAATTCGTTGTCGATTTTAATAATCTTCACTTCAATTGTTTCGCCGAGTGAAATTACATCTGACGGATGTTTGATTCTTGACCATGAAATTTCAGAAATCGGAAGAAGTCCGTCAATGCCGTTGATATCAACAAATGCGCCGAAATCAGCTATTCTTACAACTTCACCTTTTACAACCTGATCTTCTTCAAGTGTTGAAAGAATGTTATCAACTACTTGATCTCTTTGTTCTGCAACTGCTTGTCTTTGAGAAAGAATAAGTTTATTTTTCTTCGGATCAGCTTCAAGAACTTTAACTTCGATTTTTGTATCAATTAAACCGTCAAACGGTGTGCCGGTTCTTAATTGTGATGAAGGAATAAAGCCTTTTAAGTCAGCAACATCAACAAGAACGCCGCCTTTTACGATTTTGTCAACTTTTGCAAGGATTGTATCGCCTTGAATTTTTGCATCATTTAATTGTGCCCATGCTTGTGCAAAAGCAAGACGTTTAAGTGATAAAAGCATACCTTCATCATCATTTTCTTCTTTTAAAACATAAAATTCTTTAACGTCGCCGATATCAACTGTTTCTGCACCTTCTGCAGATGAAATTTCTTTTGAAGGAAGAAACGCTTCAGTTTTTGCTCCGCGAACAGAAACTAAATAACCGTCCTGTTCTTTTTTAATTACTGTTCCTTCTACAATGTCTGCAACAGTGTTGCTTTTTGCGAATGATTCTTCCAATAATTTTTCGAATTCATCCATGTTTGTTTTTTCTAATGTTGTTGTCATTTTTTATTTTGTCCTTTCGTTTTGTTTATAATTTATAACTTTTTAAAACTTTTCCAATTTTTCAATTACGGCTTCAATAACATTCTGCGGGGTTGAGGCGCCTGCCGTAACCGAAATCTCATCATTTTTTTCGATTAAATCTTTATAACTATCCAGTTCATCAGCGTTTTCGATATGAATTGTTGTTGTAATATTTTTCAAAATTTCTGCAAGATGGGTTGTGTTTGCACTGTTTTTAGAGCCTACAACAACCATAAGCCCGCTTGTTTTTGCAAGCTCCATTGCTTCATTCTGCCGCATAGACGTACTGGCGCAAATTGTATTTGCTATATGAATTTCTTTTGCAATTGAAGTCAAATACTCTACTATCGAATTTAATGTCGAAATTCGCTGAGTTGTTTGAACTACAACACCTGCACGTCTGTGAGATTTGATAGCGTTTTCATAGGGCTTAAGCTGGTCAATGTTTTCCGCAACCGCAATCTTATCACTCCAGAGACGCGCATTTGCATTAATCGCAATAACTTCGGGATGTTCTGATTTGCCGACGATTACAACGAAATACCCTTCTTTTGCAAGCTCAATTGCCGTTTGCTGAACCTTTTTTACATCAGGACAGGTCAAATCAACAGGAGTAAAGCCTGCTTGTTTAATCTTTTCAATAACTTCCGGACTTTCGCCATGGCTTCTGATTACACAAATTCCGTCGCCTGAATCCGGAATTTCAGAAAGTGTTTTAATCCCCAGTGTTTCAAGCTCTCTGATAACATGAGCATTATGTATAAGCTCACCTAAAACAAAAACATTTTTATCAGGATTTTCGGCCTTTAATTTTTTTGCGGTTTCAACGGCACGCTTGACTCCGTAACAAAAACCCGCATATTTCGCTAATTTAATTTTTTTCGGCAATTTATAATTGTCTTCTTTCTTTTGAACTCGCGGCAAAAACCGCTGTAACTATATTAAATTACAAAAAAAACAAATTGACAAGAGCGTAAAATATATTCCGGCTGATTTTAAATTTTTTCATCTAAAAAGCCGGTTCCGTCAAGAAACCGGCTTTTTATGACCACAAATTCTGCACCTGAGGATTTTTATGATTTGATATACATTGTTGATCGGTGTTTTTTCAATTTTTCATATGTCGGACTGTCAATCCGTGCTGCAAATGCACCTTTCAAATCATTTGGAACAGTTGCCGAGTTTTTCTTATTTTCGGAATCTTCAAATTGTTCATCATTAACAAAATATTTTTCAAAACTTGAATCTTTTTGAAGTTCCTTCAACTGTTGAATTACTTCATTATTAGTTGAGGTTTTCATAATTGTAATAATTTTATTTACGGCATCAAGAGGCAAGCCTGTTTCAAGCATAGCTTTACCCATACCGCTGTCAATCATACCTTTCAAAAGCGAAGGTGAAAATCTTGCAATTACAGTGTAAATTGTTCTCTGATGAATTCCGCTTGAAACTGATGCAATCTTCATCAAAATTTCGAGTTTTTTGGCAGGCGGAGCCTCGTCAAACATTTTCATGAAGTACTTTTGACGCTCAGAAGCACTAAGGCTTCGCAACTCTTGAGCGGACAATTCACCATTCATGATTTTAGCGGCAAGATTATCTGAAGAGATGGCATTGTCAAGAACCACTTCTCCGATAAGCCTTGCTACTTCAGTTTTTTGAACTTCCGGCGGCATTTTTTCCAGATTATCAATTACAGCTTTTACAGCCTTCTCATTACCGGTTTCATAAACAGCATCAATAGCCCGCGATTGAATTGAATGGTCATAATCTTTTATATTTGCAGCGGCATGCTCTTGAACCTCGCTGAATTTAGATTGCATAATTTCTTCATGCATCGCAAGCTGGTTGTCCTTATGAGATTTTGCAATCTGGTCGGACAAATTCATTTCTATTTCTTTGGCAAAGTCTTCTGACATATCCTGAACAGAACTTTTTACCATTTTAAAAGCCGATACCTGATTATCTTTATCCAATTTAGATACAACATTAGAGGCCGCTCTTGTAATATTTTCATTTTTTTGGTCTAACGAAATTTTTAAACTCGAAATTTGAGCTTCTTTTTTTAACTCATTAATACGACTTGTTGCCTCGATTTTGACCTTTTCGGAAGAATTGGCCATAATATTTTCATGAATCTTAGTTTGAGCCTCAGCAGTTGCAGCAGAATTTCGCATATCAACATTTGCCATCTGAACATCTTCGTCTTTTACTTTAACCTCAGATATTGAAATACGCTGTTCATCAGTCAGGTCATTGGCATGCCTTAAGGCAACTCCCGCAATTTGTCTGAGTTCATCATCTTTTATTCTGTCAATATTTTCTGTATATTCTTTTGCGCTTTCCGGACTCATTGCACTTATAGTTGTGGATTTTACAGCGAGTTCTGTGCTTGAGGCATCTTCAGAAACTTCTGATGCTAACTCCGGCGCATTTTGAGTTGCATTTAAGGCAAATTCATGAGCCAGAGCATAATCACCAGAAATATATGCATCTTTTGCACAATCCATCATGCTTTTATACCATTGCTCTGAACCGAGTTCATACTTTTTGGCAAGCATATCACTCAATAAATCGGCTTTATTTTCCGGCTCTATTGTATCAAAATACTTATCAGCATTTTCCCCGTTGATCATTTGAGAATATAAAGACGGGGGATCTGAAGGTTTCAAATCTTCTTTCTGTGCTAACAAGGCCAGTTCATCAGCGCTTTGATTTCCGTATTTTTGAAAGAAATCATACTGTTTTTTTTCATAATCTGACAGTTCTTCACCTTTTGCTAACTTTGCTTCAAGGTATTCCCGCTGTATTTTTTGTAGATTTAAAGGTTCAGGGTTTCCATTTTCATCTTTATTATTGTTTAGAATCTTTTTTACATCCCCTGGACATACATTTATATCTTCGTGTTTTACCGTTCTGTAATAATGATTTACAGACTCCGCAAGAAAACTGTTTCTATCCCAGAAGTCTTTATCAGCTGTGCTGAATGAGGATTCTCTCTGATAATATTCATCATCAGCCTGTACTGTCATTAAATAATTATATAAATGTTCATCTTTTTGTTCGGCAGGAAGTTTTGCATAATCTGAGATTGACATGTTTGCAAGATTGGCAGCCTGAATTGCAGACATAGTTTTATCTGCCAGCGAAGCCTGCCCGTTTTCGGTAAAAAGTTTCAACATTTTACTGAATTCATCTTTATGTTTTTTACCGAACTCTACAACTTTATTTATCAGATTCTGGCGTTCTTCTTCGCTTAGATTATCCCAGTCCTCAACTGTTTTTGGATTTTCAGCATCCCCATATAAAAACTTGTTTTTCGCATATTCAACAGTCAGCATCTGTGCTTTAGTTTTAAGGTCTGCTTTATTAAATTCCGCTTTGTTAAATTCCGAAGAATTTAAAACTTCGCTTTCGGAATTTAAAGATGTATCTTGCAAAGAACTTGATGATGACTTATCAAGTTCGGCATTTTGAACTGTAGATGTACCTGTATTTACGCTTTCGGATCCTTTTGTTTCCGGATTGTTGAATGATAATACGATTTTCAATCTGTCTTCTCTTGACATTGATTCAAAATCCGGATGCTTCATTAATATTGCGTTATATTGCTCTAGTGTTATTCCTAATTCTTTAATTAATTCTTCTTTGGTCAGTTTTTTAACCATAGGAACTGATGAATCGGTTGAGCCTGATTTGGCTGTCATCTGACTCTTAGACGATTGATTTGCTCCTTGCACACTGATATTTAAATTTAAATTAAGCTCTGACATTGTACTCTCTCATTTTTATTCATTACATTTATAAAAACATGCCAAAATCATGGATTTCACCATGTTTTGACATGTTTTACAATTGTTTACAATTTATACATATTTTTTTAATCCAACGGTACTATAATTCCTTTATCTGAAAATGCATATTTCTTTTCAAGAAGTTCACATTTGTATGCATCCCCATCAGTTTTTTCATTATTATATATTATAGTTAATGCCTGTGATAAGGCCATATCAGAAATACAATATTTTTTATTATTCTGGTCTTTTAATATTGTTATTCCGTAATTAAAAACCCAATCCTGTCCTGAATTGTTAACAATTTTACCTTTGCTTGGATAATTAGCCATAACAGCTAACTCCGGATATCCTTCTTTCTTAACTGTTACAAACTCTATATTGTCTCCGGCTTTTTTTGCGGATTCTGTTATTGCATAGTAGGATATTTTATATTTGCCGTTCTGACCTTCAAAATCCTGAGTTCCTAACCTTTTATAATCCGGGCGTACAACAGGCGCCGCATTTTTCATAATATCTTTGTTCGGAACATTCTGCAAACCTTCTGATGTAGCTGAAGCTCTGAGTTTAATGTCATATGTTGACTGTTTTATATTTGTATTATTACGTATAGAATTTAGTTCTTCCTCAAGCATTTGACAAAGATCCTGTGCTTCAGTTTTAGTTCTTTCAGCATTTGCATCTGTTGAATAAGCCCTCATAAAAGAAAACGAATTACTGCTTGAACCGTCATCAGAGGTGATTGTATAATTATATTTTGCAAGTTCATCTACATTTGCAGTTACGCTTGCATTTTTGAAGGTTGGCGACGTTGTAACAGTTTCAACCCTTTCAAAATCATTTCTAATACTGTTTGTATCAATAAATTTTAAGGTTGCATAGGTGTCAAATAGAGTTACCTCGCCATTTACCGGACTCATACCTTTTCCTGTATAAAACTTTTTAGAATTTATAACTTTGGCGGATTGTTCAATATCATCAAGATCATCAATATACAATGACGTATTAGCCTTTTCATTATCATTATAATTTATACTGCCGGAAGCAGCTGAATTAACAGGGCTCATTGCAATTAAAGTTGCCAGAGGCACTGCTATACTTGATGCTTTTATAAATCCTGTTTGATTTCTTTTATCATTTTCCTTTTTACCAAATGCTACATTATTATTTTTGTTTATCACAAAATTTGCAGAAGTTATCGGTTGTATAGCCATAATCTTACTCCAATTTTAACCATTCACTACACTATTTATTCATGACAAACCTGCAAAAATATTTTTTTGCTAGTTTGATTTTTATTTTGCTTCATTAATTCCCAATTTGCTATGATTATATAATGCTTTTGGCGGTTTGTAAAGTTGTATATACAATATTAATAATTCTTAACACTTGCGCCGACAATATTTTTGTAGTAATTTTCATGGTGTATAAAAAGTTTACATAAAGAAGGAGAACTCAAATGAGTGAAAGAAAATTAGTTGGAACAGGAGAAATGTTCAAAAAAGCACTCGCAGGCGGTTATGCTATCGGTGCTTACAACGTAAACAACATGGAAATTCTTCAAGGTATAGCTGAAGCTGCAGAAGAAACTCAATCACCTATCATTTTACAGGTTTCTGCAGGTGCAAGAAAATATGCTAACCAAACTTATTTAATCAAACTTGTTGAAGCTGCTTTAGCTACAACAACTGTACCGATTGCTTTACACTTAGACCACGGTGCAGATTTTGAAATTTGTAAGGCTTGTATTGACGGCGGTTTCTCTTCTGTTATGATTGACGGTTCAAGATTCCCGCTTGAAGAAAATATTAAATTAACTAAACAGGTTGTAGATTACGCTCATCCGCGCGGCGTTTCAGTTGAAGCTGAACTCGGAAAGTTAGCCGGCGTTGAAGATGATGTTAAAGTTCACGCAAAAGATTCTACATACACAGATCCTGAAGAAGCTGCTAGATTCGTAAAAGAAACTGGCTGCGATTCATTAGCTGTTGCTATCGGAACTTCTCACGGTGCATATAAATTTACAGGCGAAGCAAAACTTGACTTTGAAAGACTTGCTGAAATTAAAAAAGCAGTTAATGCTGCTGTTGGATATGATTTTCCGCTTGTTCTTCACGGTTCATCATCAGTTCCGGCTGAATTCGTTGCTAAATGCAACAAGTTTGGCGGTCAATTGCCTAATGCACAAGGTGTTCCGGAAGATATGCTTAACTATGCTTCTAAACACGGTGTTGCAAAGATTAATATTGATACAGACTTAAGACTTGCAATGACTTCAACAATCAGAGAATTCTTTGTTGAACATCCGGAAAAATTCGACCCAAGAGAATATATGGGACCGGGCAGAACTGCTGTTAAAGAAATGGTTATCCACAAAATGAGAGACGTTTTGGGAACTGCAGGACACGCTAAAGACTAATTAATTTTTCAATATTATAAGTCTTACACGGGAGCCGCAATGCGGCTCCCGTGTTATTTTTAATTTGCATCTATTGTAATCCTGCATATTTCTCTATTCGGGGTTGAAATTATCAAAATTGGTACTCTCGATGCAAAATAAAAGTGACCGTTTTCGCGGTCACTATATATACTTCCAACTTATATTGTGATTAAAATGTATTCAGTTATTTTTTAAGAAAGTCAGGAATTTCAATATTTGTAAATCCTGAACCCATTTGCGGCATTGAAGATCTTCTTGGTTGTGCCGCAGAAACATTGTTATTGCTGAATGCGCCTGAGAAAAAGTCTGATGCGCTCATTTGTTTCACATCCATTTTAGGCGGTTCTACAGGCTGATTTTTCAATTCAAAACCTGTTGCTATAACCGTAACTTGAACTTCACCCTGAATATTTTCATTGATTGCAGTACCGATGATAACGGTTGCATCATCAAGAACAGCGTCATGGATGATGTTTGCGGCATCAGTAACTTCATGAAGTGTCATATCCGGTCCGCCTGTAATATTAACGATTACACCTGATGCACCGTTAATTGAAGTTTCAAGAAGTTGTGAATTGATAGCGATTTCAGCAGCTTTAATAGCTCGGCCTTCGCCTTGACCGCGGCCGATCCCCATAAGAGCAGAACCTGAAGCCTGCATAACATTTTTAACATCTGCAAAGTCAACGTTGATAGTTCCCGGAACGGTAATGATATCGGAAATACCTTGAACACCGCGGAGGAGAACTTCATCAACAATAATGAATGATTCTGTAAGTGAAACCTGACGGTCAACAACTTGAAGAAGTTTGTCATTCGGAATAACAATAACGGCGTCAACGGCTTCTCTTAATTTTTCAAGACCTTGAACAGCTTGATTTTGGCGTTTGCGGCCTTCCCATGAGAAAGGTTTTGTAACAACTGCTATAGTCAAAATTCCAAGTTCTTTTGCTATTTTAGCAACTACAGGAGCAGCTCCTGTTCCTGTTCCGCCGCCCATACCGGCAGTGATAAATACCATATCGGCACCGTCAAGAGCCTGTGTAATTTCTTGTTGAGCTTCTTCAGCAGCTCTTTCTCCTACTGACGGATCTCCGCCTGCGCCTAGACCTGCGGTTGATTTTGCACCTAATTGAATTTTATTCGGAGTTTGAGCAAATTCTAAAACTTGTAAATCTGTATTCATTAACCAGAACTCAACACCTGAGAGTCCTGCTTTTATCATTCGGTTAACAGCATTACCGCCGCCGCCGCCGACACCTACAACTTTAATTTTTGTAGGGTTAACTGCAGAACGAGCAGCCGGAGTCTGATTGTTTGTTGGTTCTTCTTTCTTTGCGAAGATATCTGATACGAAATTTTCCACTTTGTTACCTCTTTTATATTTAAATTAATTACATAATCCCGGTTAATCAGCCCGATTGAGTTATACCGGACTCCCCAATTATATAATAACATAGTATTTTAAATAGAAAAAAAGTACAAGAATTTTACATTAATTATGAACAAAAGTTAATAAAAAATTTGACACATCAGATATTTGCAGGAGAAGTGCCCCAATGGAGCTTGTCGCGAAGAATTGAATAAAAATCGGAATCGTCAAGAAGTGCTAGTTTTGCTTTATATGAAGATTTTTTAATAATTATATCGGATTTATAGTTGAAGAAATTTTGACCGTCGGTTGAGACGACAAAACCGTCTTCCGAATCCTCCATTGAGACCGTTATTATTTCATTATCGGGAATTACCAGCGGACGCGCCGTCAGCGTATGGGGACAAATCGGGACAATCACGAATGCACCCAAATTCGGTGCCAGCACAGGTCCTCCTGCTGAAAGCCCGTATGCTGTAGAGCCTGTGGGGGTTGAAATTATCAAACCGTCGGCAAGATAATCACAGACAGCTTTTCCGTTAATTTTGAGAGACAATTTTGCGGTTCTTCCGTGCGAGTTGCCTTTTATCACAAAATCATTCAGAGCGATTGCATTATCACATTCAAGCATAATTCTCTCTTCAATATGAAAGTGATTATTGAGAATTTTTTCAACCGATTCTCTGATATGTTCTTTGGATGACTGAGACAAAAAGCCTAAACGGCCGAGATTAACCCCGAAAATCGCTGTTTCCGTTTTGGCGAAAAATCTTGCAGCTTTCAGAATTGTGCCGTCACCGCCTATTATAAACGCAAATTCATAACCGTTTTTAAGGTTGTCAATATCAACTATGTCAGCAGATATACTATATTCCAACAGAATTGCTGCCAGTAAATCTTTTACTGCAACAGAATTTTGAATTTGATTGTTATAACAGATTACGAATTTTTTATTTTTCATACATTTGTAATATACCATGCAGGCAGCAAATACGCAAATATACGAACCGGACAGACAACATAAAAAAAGACGGCATTTAGCCGCCTTTTTACTAACTATCCTCTTCTCATTATATTTTATAAACGAACAGACCTTACTGGAGAGGTGCTCTCCAGAGAGAGTCGTTGAATTTATTTTGTGTAGCGTTGATATCAACAGACAAAGTTACATTGCTCGGTGTAAATACAAACACAAGGTCACCGACTTTTTGCGGTTTACCGTTAAGCGCATGAGCTGCACCGCAGACAAAATCAATTGTTCTTTGAGACTGCTCTTTATCAAGAAGGTGAAGATTCAGGACGATTGTTTGTCTGTCTTTAAGATTTTGAACTATTTGAGCCGCATCATCAAATGAGCGGGGTTCCATAATTCTAACTTCATAACCTCTGTAGTTAGGATGATTTACCACTTTCAAATCTTGAGTTTTTTCAACTTTCGGCTGATATGAATATGCAGGATCAATTGCTAAATTATCCTGAACTTCATAATTGCCTTCCATATCATCTTCTGCCATGTCATCAAAGATAGTTTCTCTCGGTTCAAAACCTTTTACCAAAAAGTCAACTACTGATTTAATTTTGTCTGTTACAATCGCCACCGTTTTTCCTCCGTTTATTTTAATTTATCTTACTTAACTGAATAATTTTCTGCCTATTCTCAACATTGTGGCTCCGCATTGAGCCGCAATCCTGTAATCCTGACTCATCCCCATGGACAATTCTTTTAAATTGCAATCAAACTGTTTTTCAAGAATCTCTTTTGTCTTTTTTACATCTGTAAACAATTCATACAAAGTTTTGTCGTCAGCTCCCAGAGGTGCCATATTCATCAAACCGGAAACTTCAACTCCTTCAAGTTTTATAATTTCCGCGAACACATTAAACAGCTCTTCTTTTGAAAAACCGAACTTTTGAACTTCGTTTGCGTTATTCAGCTGAAGCAGAATTTTTTGCTTTTTACCGAACATTTTTGCCGCATCCGAAATTTGTTCCGCGAGTTTCAACGAATCAACCGAATGGATATAATCAAAATGTTCAACTGTTTTTTTCACTTTATTTGACTGCAAATGCCCGATAAAATGGAACGTCGAATTATTTTTTACTTCCTGAGGAAGCCTGTTAATCTTTTCGATTGCCTCTATGGTTCGTGACTCTGCGAAGTCGCGCATGCCTGCCTGATAAGCTGCAACAATGGCGTTTTCGTCAAAGTACTTTGTGACTGCAATAATATTTGGTCTATAAGGTGCAATTTCTTCTTGTATACGCGAAAGATTCTCTTTTACCGTGAATTGCATAATCATCTTACCCTTTTACAAGAAATTATGACTGTTTTGTCCTTTGCGGATAGAACAATCATTTGAATATACAATTAATTGTACTCTATACCGTTATAGCGGACAACTATTTTATTTTTTGGAATATCCCGAAATTTTCAACTTATCCAAAACCATGACGGTGACATGATTTCAGCCGATTTAATATTTCTTAAATCTTGGTAACAATTTGTAATAATAAGGGAAAAGTTCCATGACTTCGGCATGCCCCGAAATTTTTTTTGAAAGTTGTCATTGTACGATATCTCCAACTTTAGGATAAATCATTTTTTACGCTTTTTTATCCGTTAAATGATGGAGATTTTAATTACGATTTTACACTTTTTGAAATATCATTACATATTCATGTTTAAATATATAGAATCCGCCGGCAAGAGCACGATAACGCCACAGATTTGCTGTTTTGCCTTTTGCGCGCTCATTGCCTTGAATATCTTTTACAATAATTCCTTTTAATTTAAATCCCAAATTCATCATTCGAGCCATACATTCAAAACCGAGCGGCTGAACTTCGGAATTTTTATAACTGTCGCCGATTATCAATGCCGCAAATCTGCCCTTTTCAAGCAATTCGTAGCCGTTTTTGGCAACTTTTGCAAACAAATCATAAAATTCGTCTGTTGAATCACAATTTGATAAATCTTCTTTTTTATCTGAAAACTTGATAATGTCATCATATGGCGGATGAAGAATCAAAAACTGCGCCTTTTCTTCACGCAAAATCTCAAGCCCTGCCTGAACTTTCTCTTTAACTTTTTCGGAAGCAGAATCTCCGCATATAATTCTTACATCAGTTACAAGCTGCTTTGGGGTGAATTTTTCGGAAACTTTTTCAGCAAGTTCTTCTTTCAATTCAACCCCGATACAACGGCGCCCCATATTAATCGCCTCAATACCGGAGGTTCCTGAACCGAAAAACAAATCCAAAACCACATCATTCTTTTTAGTAAATCTTTCGTACAACTGTTGAGCTATCTGTGGAATATAATTTCCGTGATATTCGTTTGAATGTCCGCCTTCTTTTAATCTTGACGGGAACTCCCAGAGAGTATCCGTTTTGATATGATCGTACGCCTTCCAGTTGTTCAAATCTATATCACTGTATTTTGTTGTTTTAACAGGTTTTACAACCTGCAAATCCGTCTTTTTTAACGGTTTTAGCTTTGTATTTGTTCTAACTTTTGCCAAAATTCTTCTCCCCTGCCAAGTTTTACAAAACAATTTTATTTAATTGTTTCAAATTTGTAATCAATTGTTTAGATGAATTTGTTTTTGTTGTAAGTTGATTTTGTATGGAGGAATTATGTTCCCGGAATATTTGACTTTAAGCAATATTTACATGGTTACGGGCTTTTTAATCTCAATGTATTCCTGCGTCTCAAACGACGTTATTCAAACTTTGGGAACATACTTAACCGCAAGTAAAAAACTTCCGACCTGGCTTATCTGGGCATTTACGAGTGCCGTTTTGATTATTACGATTTCAACAGGCTGGATAGTTAACAACGGCGATATGTCATTCGGCAGGCTTGAAAGAATCCCGTATCCCGAAACTTTTACACTCGTTCATGTTCTTCCGCCGATAATCCTGCTGTTTCTGACACGCTACGGAATCCCTGTGTCAACAACATTTCTGATTTTAAGTATCTTTTCGGCACAGGATATCAGCGTTATCGGTATGATTTTATCAAAATCATTAATCGGTTATGTTCTTGCTCTTATTGTTTCAATCATAATCTACAACATAATCGCACGACCGCTTGAAAGATATTTTTATTACACTGCCGATAAAAAAATCTCTAAATGGTGGATGGCCGCAAAATGGCTGTCAACTGCTTTTCTCTGGTCGCAATGGCTTATGCAGGACGCTGCGAACCTGTTTGTTTATCTTCCGCGCAAAACCAGTCTGCTTGATTTGATTCTGGTTTTAATTGCCTTCACTGCATTTATGTGGATTGTTGCATACAAACGCGGCGGCGAAGTGCAAAAAATAGTTAAAATGAAAACAAATGTTCAGGATCCGCGTTCGGCAACAATTATTGATTTAATCTATGCGTTTTTACTGCTTTATTTTATTCAGTTAAACAATGTTCCGATGTCAACGACCTGGGTATTTATCGGGCTTCTTGCCGGACGGGAAATCGCGCTGTATCACAGATTGAGATTTGAAAGCCCTAAAAAAATGTACAAACATATTCTTAAAGACCTAACAAAAGCAACATTCGGACTTGTGGTCTCAATTGCGGTTGTAATTGTTTTAATAAAATTTGATCTTGTAAAACATTTCTTCATGTCGCATTTTATGTAACATAAACTCACAACTATAAAAAAGGAGCATTCAATTGGCAAGAATAAAACAGTTGTCAAAAAATTTAATAAACCAGATTGCAGCGGGCGAAGTTATTGAACGTCCGGCATCCGTCGTAAAAGAACTTGTTGAAAACTCTGTTGACGCAGGTGCAAAAAAAATCAGCATTGAAATTACAAATGACTGCCGAAACATAAGAATTGCAGACAACGGATGCGGAATTCATCCTGACGACATTCTTCTTGCATTTACCAAACATGCGACAAGTAAAATTCAAAATGACGAAGATTTGTTTGCCGTAACAACAATGGGGTTTCGCGGAGAGGCGCTGGCAAGTATAATTTCAGTTTCCAAACTCACCTGTACGACCAGAACTGCCGAATTTGAAACAGGCACAAAAGTACAATGCGAAAACTCGGAAGTAAAACAGGTTCAAACAGGATGCGCTGTCGGAACAATTATGGATATTAAAGAACTTTTTTATAATGTTCCGGCAAGATTAAAGTTTTTAAAAAGCGCATCTACGGAATTTTCGTATATTCAGGAACTTGTCCAGACAATTGCGCTTTCATATCCTGAAATAGGATTTGAACTTAAACGTGACGGAAAAAGTGTTTTAAAAACCAATGGTCTGGGGGATTTAAAAAGAGCGATTAAAGAAATCTTCGGCTCTGATGTTGTTGAAAATTTGAAAGAAGTTCTTAAAACCGACAAACTTGCAGGTATGAAGATTTCAGGTTATGTAAGCACGCCTGATTTCACGCGCTCCAGCAAGAAAAATTATTATATGTATATAAACAGACGTGCTGTAAAATGTCCGATTTTTCAAAAATCTATTGACACAGCCTACAAAAACTTAATCGCAAGCGGGAAATATCCTTTTGTTGTTCTGAACATTGAAATTCCTCCGGCTGACGTTGATGTAAACGTACACCCGACAAAAAAAGAAGTACGCTATAAAAATACAAATATGGTTTTCAATTTTATTTACACATCAATTCAGGGAGGTTTGGCAAATTACGTTGAACGCGAAATTTCATCCCCGTCAATGACTGTTGCGGCAGAACCTGACTTTGAAACAAGAGAAAAAGTCGTAAGCATTAACCGTCCGTCTGAAAACGAATTTTTTGTGAATAAAACGGAAGATTCCATGTATATAACGGATAATATGATGGAAAAATTAAGCAGTAATCTTCCGTTTCAGCGAAAAGAAGAAGTCGTTCAGCCAAAACTTATCACTCACATCGAAAAAGAAGCCGAACCCGAGGAAAATATTATCGGACAATATAAAAACACCTACATTCTGATTGAAAAAGACGACGGACTGGAGATAGTCGACCAGCATATAGCAGAAGAAAGATATATTTACGAAAAACTGAAATCAGACAAAAATATCGTTTCTCAATTGCTTTTTGTATCTGATGTTTTGACTGTTTCAAATGCGGAAGCCGAACTTATAAAAGAAAACATACAAAAATTTGAAAAATTCGGCTATGGAATTGAATTTACAAAAGAGAACGAACTCATTTTCAGAAAAGTTCCGCAGCTGATTGCAAAAGTAAATCCGCAGGAAATTCTGTCCGATATTCTGGAAAACATTGAAGGCGACATCGACGGATTGGAAGAAAAAATTCTTATTACAACCTCCTGTAAAGCCTCTGTGAAAGCAGGACAAAAACTTTCAACCTGGCAAATGCAGGAAATTATTAAAAAATGGCGGAAAACCAAAATGCCATACACCTGTCCGCACGGACGCCCAATTTCTAAGGTTATTCCGCATAAACAAATTGCATCATTTTTCCAGAGACAATCTTAACAAATGAGGCGCCCTGCGGGCGCCTCTTAAATTATAAAATTAATTAATGATTACATCCTGCGGCTGAATTTTCGGTGCCTGTCTTTGCTGACGTTTCAAAATAGTATTAATATTATTTAAATCCTCGTTATCAGCAAAAATATTCTCGTTTTGTCGGTCATTTTCGTTGCTTTGGTTAATTTGTGCTATAACCTCAGGATTGTCTTCTGTTGGCGGCGGCTCTATCTGATTTTGATTTTGCTCTTGATTTTGCGGTGCCTTTGCTGAACCTTTGTTTTGACCTTCAACAACCGTATCGCTTATTTGTTCGTTACTTATGTCAACACCGGCCGTAAGACCTTTAATTTGTGACGAAACTTTCTTGATTGCTTTATCAGACCCGAAT
Source organism: Candidatus Gastranaerophilales bacterium (assembly GCA_944325585.1). Classification (GTDB taxonomy): domain Bacteria; phylum Cyanobacteriota; class Vampirovibrionia; order Gastranaerophilales; family Gastranaerophilaceae; genus Scatenecus. The sequence continues at coordinate 9,935 of CALVAS010000006.1, read as the reverse complement.
GTTACATCCTGAAGGTCTCCGCTTTCCTTAATTGATGTTACAGCAAGATTTTTGCCGACCGTGTTTGCCTTAAGCAGTGAAACAACGCCGGTTGTACCATCGAAGATATGATTGTTTCCTGTTACAACTCTGGATTTGTGTGCTGATTCATATTCGGTAATCAGACCTCCGACAAAACTTGTATCGTTAGCATAATCCTGTGCAACTTTCGCTTCTTTAGAGGCAGAACGCATCTTTTTGGAAATTTCATCAAAATCAGATGTGAAATTTTCAATCTGTACGGATGAACTTTGCACTTCATTATTCATCAAAATTCCAAGCTGCCCGTAACGGGATTTTTCATCTTCAGTCAGTTCTTCACCTCTTTTAACCTTAGCATCAATCGTCTGCCACTCATTCATTAATTCCTGAACTTTTTTCAACGCGTTGTTTTGAATCGTCTGCGCTTCATCAGTTGCACTCTCCAGCTGTGATGAGTACTGTTGAAACTCCTGTTCCGCCTGCTGAATAATTTCAGCCTGAGCCGCAACCTGCTTGTTAAAAACCATGGCAACATTCTTTTTACCCATATTACCGGCATCACCGATATCTGCCTGCAAACCTTCCGCATCGTTTATATCGTTTACATCTCCGGTGTCAAGCTGGTACTCAACAGTGTTTGAAGACTGCATTGAATGCGCCCATTCGAGAAATTCTTCCGGAATCAAAACACCGTTATCTTCCATCTGCAAAATTTCTTCATATGAATATTGCGACCACTGAGGATCAAGCGGTTTGCCTAGCGTTGAAAATACAGCATCCAAATTCAAACTGTTTGCCGCCGAATTATGCTTTAGAATCAAACTTGAGGCATAATCGGCCAATTGTTCTTCCGACCACCCAGCAAAATCCGGATTATTTCGCAATTCTTCAAGAGTTTCCTCGTAATAATCGCTATTTTGATAAGATTCCATTTTTGCCGGATAAACCTTGTTTTTAATTGATTCAAGACTTGTCATAAAAGTGCACCTTTCATTAATGATACTTTGTGTAGCTGACGGCACATATAGGGCAAATCTTTAATAAAAATTTTTGATTTTGACGGCTTAAAACACTAAAAAGCCGGATGTACAGCGACTTTCATCACTTTAAAATCCGGCTTTATAAAATTTTACAATTGTATCCTTCGGGTTCAAGCTCTTAAATTAAAGCACCCTGCGGAGCTTACAAATGCTTTTCAATATTGGAAATAATTGAAGATTTCGGCATCAATCCGACCAATCTTTCAACAGCTTTTCCGTTTTTGAAAACAAGAAGACTCGGCAAACCGCTGATAGAATAATTTTTAGCGGTTTCAAGATTGTCGTCCGTGTTCATTTTTACAAACTTTACTTTATCGCCGAATTCGCCGGCAACTTCATCCAGAATCGGCCCTAATTTTCTGCAGGGGCCGCACCAGGGCGCCCAAAAATCTACAACAACCGGAGTTTCACAATTCAAAACTTCCGATTCGAAAATCTCATCATTAATATCTGCTGCATTAGACATATATATCTCCTTTAAATTCCTTTTTCACAGAAGCCATTTTAACACAGAATTTTTTTTTGTGCTATTATCTTAATAGAATTCTATAGGATATTAAAATGGCTAGAAAAAAAATTATTGAAATCGTTTTGGATACAGAAACAACGGGATTGGATTACACAAAAGAACGAATGGTGGAATTTGCGGCTGTGAGGCTTGAAAACGGCAAAATAAAGGACGAATTTCAAACTCTAATTAATCCGCAGCAGCACATTAGAAAATCAAGCATTGCAATACACGGAATCACTGCAGATATGGTGGCTGATGCCCCGACTGAAGCAGAGATTATGCCGAAAATTCTGGAATTTATCGGTGATTATCCGATTGTTGCACACAACGCAATATTTGACTGGACTTTCATTAATGAAGCAAGCATAAGAACGACAGGCAAAGAAATTACAAACACAAGAATAGACAGCCAGCAAATGTTTAAAGAAGTTTATCCTGATTTGGATTCACACGGACTTGAGGCTTTAACCAAAAAATTCCACGTTGATTTGACCAATCATCATAGAGCAATGGCTGACACAATGGGACTTGCTCTTGCTTATCCGAAACTTAAAAAACTTTATCTTCAAAAGTATGATTGGGAACTTAAACAGCTTGATAATGTAGAATATCTTTTTGAAAGATTTTTACGCATTCAAAACACCATAAACACTCTTCAATCAGAATTGCAGGATTTAAAATCAGTATTTAAACTTTATTTTGAACAAGGTGGAACTCCTATCCGTTCACAAACGGGAGAAACACTTGTTTACAATTCAAAGCAGTCTTTCGGATATGATATTCACCGGATAAAGGAAGTTCTTGAAGAAGTCGGCGCTTTTGAAAAGGCAATCAAACTTAATACAGGATTTGTGGACAGACTTGTCGGCGGATGCAGTCTGGACGAAGAAAAAAGAGAAATCATAAAAGAAGCACGTCAGGAATTGACGGAAACAAGAAATATTCAAATTATTAAAGCAGGGAAATAAATTATGTTAAAAAAACTGGCTGGATTTTTTTTGGAACCTCCCGCAAAAGAGGTTATTCAGGATACTGAAAAAGTAAAATCAATGTATTCTCACTGGCGGTTGAGAATTTTTTACGCATGTTTTATAGGTTACACAGTATTTTACCTTTGCAAAAAGAACATTGCGGTCGCACTTCCGGGACTTAGCGCGGAATATGGATATTCAAACACTGAACTCGGACTTTTGGGCAGTTCTTTGTATTTGACATACGGAATAGGCAAATTTGTCAACGGTGTTATTGCAGACCGCTCTGATGTCAGAAAATTCTTACCGACAGCATTAATTATGACCGCAATCGCAAACCTCTGTTTCGGATTGTCGGCTGTTTTTATCACCCCCGGTGAAGTTTCATTCTTCGGACTGCCGACAAATACGATTTTGCTATGGCTTTTCGTATTTTTCTGGGGCGCAAGCGGATGGTTTCAATCAGCAGGATTTCCGGCTGTCGCAAAAAGTTTGACATACTGGTATTCAAATTCCGAACGCGGAACAAAATGGTCTTTATGGTCTTGTTCGCATCAGGTCGGAACATTTTTAAGCGTAATTGTTTCCGGATTTCTTGTCGCACACTTTGGCTGGAAAATGGCATTCTTTGTTCCCGGAACCATTGCAATAATTGTGGCAATCTGGTTGTTTGACAGATTACGCGACCGTCCGCAGTCTCTGGGGCTTCCGGATATAGAAACCTACAACAACGAACCTGCCGCAAAGCAGTCAAATTGTGAAGAAGATAACAGAACTTACGTTGAAATTTTCAAACAAAACATTCTATTTAATAAAACAATCTGGCTTCTTGCAATTGCGTACATTTTCGTTTACATAATCCGATTTGGCGCAGAAGACTGGATGATAAAATATTTGCATGAATCAAAAGGCAATACATTAGAGCTTGCGGCAATGAAGTTAAGTTCGCTTCCGCTGGTCGGCATTGCAGGAACAATTTGTGCGGGTTTGATTTCTGATAAAATTTTTAAAGGCCAGCGCGCACCTGTTAATTTAATTTATCTTCTGGGCGTTGTAGTTTGTCTGGTTTTATTGAAATTCAATACAATCAGCAACATTGATTTTGTTTTAATCGGACTTCTCGGAGCATTCACATACGGCCCGCAAATGATGATAGGCGGCCTGTGTGCGGTTGAATCAAGTTCCAAAAAGGTCGCTTCTGCCGCAACAGGTTTTACAGGGACTTTCGGATATATCGGAGCGGTTTTATCAGCTACGGGCACAGGATTTATGGTAGACAAATTCGGATGGAACGGCGCAATTGCGTTCTGGGTTTTGTCAGCAGTAATCTGTATTGCAATTTGTACGGTGCTTATGCTTGATGAGAAAAAGAAACGGCAAAATCACAAATGATATTGCAGCAGAAGGAATGATTGCAATTTTAAGAGCTATCGGCGCATGCCCGTAGCTCTTCTTAATTATTCCGGAAGTTTTGATACATCAACCCAATCAATACTGTTTGAATATTTGAACAACTCATCCTGCGTAAGTTCAATTGCCGAATTTGCACTTCCGCAGGCAGGAAATACTGTGGTAAAACGTTTTAATGAATTGTCGCAATAAACTTTTACCGAATCATTTTCAATTGCAAACGGACAAACTCCTCCTATTTGGTGTCCCGTAAAAGTTACGACTTCATCAGGCGAAAGCATTTTTGCCTTTAATCCGAATACTGCTTTAAACTTTTTGTTATCAATTCTTGCATCCCCTGCCGCACAAACCAGAATACAGCCCTCGTCAGTTTTAAATGAAAGTGTTTTACAAATTCTTGCACCGTCCGTGTTTAAAGCTCGGGCCGCCAGTTCTACAGTTGCGCTTGAAACAGGAAACTCCAAAATTTCCTTATCTTTTCCGAAATTTTTAAAATATTCTTTTACTTTTTCAATTGCCATATCTTTTACATCCTCTTTAATCTTTTTCAATAACCTGCAATAATTTCATCTCTAAAATTCAATATATGTTGTGTCTGCGCATCCCTGCTGCGGAAGGCTGAACCAGAATGTACTTCCGTTATTCAATCTGGACTTGAAACCGATATCGCCGTGGTGAGCTTTAGCTATAACCTTACATAATGCCAGCCCCACCCCTGAGCCCTGCTGGCGTTTCAGTTTGTTACGATTAACCTGCGAAAAGAAATTGAAAATTTTATCGTAATCCTTCTTCCTTATCCCGTCGCCGGAATCCTTAATCTCAAAAATATAATTTCTGTTTTCGTCAACATATGTCACAATTGTTATTTTACCGCCGACTTTGTTGAACTTCAATGCATTCGAAACCAAATTGAAAATTAACTGCTTAAATCGTTTTAAATCGGCAGTCACTTCAACATCCATCAATGTATAACTCAATTTGATATTTTTTTCTTTCACAATTTCGTCAAAACTGTAAATAATATCTTTTATCACATCTTTCGGACGGAAAGTTTCATATTTCAATTCAAGCGGTTTGTACTCAGAACGCGCCATATCCAGAATATCCTGAATCAAACTCAATAAAAATCTTGAACTTTTTGAAATATTATCAATATATTTAAAATTATCAGAGCCCGCAAGAGAGGATTTCAACATATCGGAAAAACCGATTATGGAATTTAGGGGAGTTTTATATTCATGAGAAATACTTGCAAGAAATTGAACTTTTTCCTGATTTGTCCTTTTCAACTCGTCGTTTAATGCAATAATTTCAATTCTGGAATTTACAGACTCCATAAGCATCTCAACGATTGTATCGTTACGTCTGTTAAAATTTTTATTTCTGTTTGCCAGTGCAATAAATCCTAAAACCGTATTTTTATAATAAATCGGCTCGATTATAATCTGGTCTTTTGATATTGAGTTGAAATATTCAATAATATCTTCGTTGTCAAAATTGTTTGTCAACATATCAACTCCGACTTTGGAAATCTTTTCGATTATATGAACGAGCCGTTTGTTATTTTTTTTGCCGTCCGCAAACGCATATTGTTTAATTTCAATATGGTTACCCGCACTGCTCAAAAGGCAGAAACAAACAGCACTTGCATGAGTAAATTCTAAAAATCCCTGCAAAACCGTTTTTGCAAGCTCTTTCGCCCCCGTTATTGTATTAAGTTTCTTCAAAAATATACAAATATTTTTTTCATTGGAAATATTCATTGTATAATTGTAATATGAACAAAAAATTATTTGTATTGTCCGGTTCATCCGGAGTCGGCAAAGGAACCGTTCTTAAAGGATTTTTAGAAAAAAATCCGAATTTTATGCTTTCAATCTCCTGCACGACAAGAAACCCGCGTCCCGGTGAAGTCGACGGCGTAAACTATTTTTTCATTTCAAAAGAAGAATTTAAAACCTGTATTGAAAACAATAAATTTCTTGAATGGGCCGAGTTTGCAGGAAACTTTTACGGCACAAAGAAAAAATACATCAATCAATGTCTGGCGGAAGGTAAAGATATAATTCTTGAAATTGATACTCAGGGCGCACTTCAGGTCAAAAAACAAATGCCGGAAGCCGTACTGATTTTCATCTGCCCGCCGTCATACGAAGCGCTTGAGACAAGACTGCGCGGCCGCCACACAGAAGATGAAGCAACAATTCAAAAACGCCTTGAACAGGTGAAAATTGAACTTGAACGTGCTGAAAAATTTGATTACAGAATCGTAAACGACAATCTGGATGATGCAATTCAGCAGCTTACAGATGTAATTAACGGAGAAATGAAAAATGCTTAAAGGTAAAAATATTCTTGTCGGAATTACCGGCGGAATTGCGGCTTACAAAATTTGTGAACTTATCAGAATGTACAAACGCGCAAACGCAAATGTAAAAGTCGTCACAACACCGAATGCATTAAACTTTGTCACAAAACTTACCCTTCAAAGCCTCAGCTGTAACAACGTTGCCGTTGAACAGTTTGAAATCAGTGATTTCAAACCCGAACACATTTCATATGCTGATGAAGCGGATATTTTTGTAATTGCCCCCGCAACTGCAAACACAATTTCAAAAATCGCTAACGGAATTTGCGACAATCTTTTAACATCTATTGCAGCAGCTTTTAAAAAGCCCGTTATTCTGGCTCCTGCAATGAATTCAAATATGTGGAACAACCCGTTCGTTCAGGAAAATCTGAAAAAACTTGTTGATAACGGTTTTGTTAATGTTGCTCCCGAATGCGGATTTTTAGCCTGCGGAACCAACGGCGAAGGAAGACTTGCGGCGTTGGACAAAATTTTTGACAAAACAGTTGAGATTTTAAACTGTCAGAATAATTACGAATGCGATAAAAATAGAATTTTAACCGGTAAAAAAGTTGTCGTAACCGCCGGCGGAACAATTGAAGACATTGATCCAGTGAGATTTATTTCCAATTATTCCTCAGGCAAAATGGGAATTGCAATTGCTGACAACGCTTTTGAACAAGGGGCTGAAACCGTTTTGATTACAACAAAGGATGTTCAAAAACCTTACAAAGTTGTAAAAGTAAAATCAGCTCTTGAGATGCAAACTGCAATAAATGAAGAGTTTGACGATTCGGATTATATCTTTATGGCTGCGGCGGTTGCTGATTTCAGAGTGAAAACTTTTAACACACAAAAAATCAAAAAAACAAACGAGAACTCAATGACTCTTGAACTCGTAAAAAATCCTGATATTTTAAAAGGAATTTGCGCCAAAAAGACAACCGCGGATAACGCACCCGTAATTGTCGGATTCTGTGCCGAAACGGAAAACTTAATTGAATATGCGAAAAAGAAAATTGCGGAAAAGGGCTGCGATTTTCTTGTTGCAAATGATGTCAGCCGGAAAGATATCGGATTTTCATCAGATGAAAACGAGGTCTTTATAATTGACAAAAATTTGAATGTTCTCAAACTTGAAAAACAAAAGAAATCGCTCATTGCAAAGGAAATAATCGGAGAAGTTTATGAAAAGAGCGGAAATTTATACGTTAATCAATAATTTTGCACCGCCGGAACTTGCCCAGAGCTGGGATTGCTCCGGAGCGGCTGTTGAAACCGGAAAAACAGAGATTAATAAAGTTCTTTTAGCTTTAACGGTTACTGATGATGTTGTCAAGCAGGCCATAAAACAGGATTGCGATATGATAATCAGTCATCATCCGCTGTTTTTTGTACCGTTTGAATATAAAAAGATAAACATTTTTTCCGCTCATACAAACCTTGATCTGGCAGAAGGCGGGACAACAGATGAACTTATTAAGCGGCTGGGGCTTACAAAGTCGAATGAAAACGAGTTTGTGAGATATGTCAACCTGCCGGAAGCCATATCCGTCAAAGATTTTGCTCTAAAATTAAGCAAAATATCACCAAATTTGCGGTTTGTAAACACAAACAACATTGAACGAATTAAAAAAATCGGATTTTGTGCCGGCAGCGGCGCTGATTTTATTGAGGCTGCAACGGAGGATGGAGCGGATGCGTTTGTAACCGGAGATTTAAAATTCCATACCGCACTTGACAGCAAAATCGTTGTATTTGACATCGGACATTTTGAAAGCGAAATTTTGGTTTTAAAAGTTTTTGAAAAGCTCTTAAAAGATAAGGTTGAAATTGTTTTTGCAGAAGAAAAAAGCCCGTTTCAAATGTTAAAATAGCATTTGTCGTATCCTGCAAGATTGGCAATAAGTATTGCAAGAAAAATATTGACAAAGAAATTTCAGCGATTAGAATAATAAATGTACCCGGTATTGGGGCGTCGCCAAGCGGTAAGGCAGCGGGTTTTGGTCCCGCCATTCAGAGGTTCGAATCCTTTCGCCCCAGAGTATATAAAAATAAAGTCCTTTGATTATTTCATCAAAGGACTTTATTTTGTATTGAATGAATATTTTCTATTAGATAAAAACACAAATCTAAAAATACTTTAAATATGTCACTTTATATGAGGTATTATCAAAAGGCGAGTTGAATTTTATATTTTTTATTTTATCACTCTCTGCCGAATGATAATTTACCTCTACAAAAAGTTTGCTTTTGGGATTTAAAGAATATATTGTCTGAAATATTGTATTTACTCCGAATTTTACGGTCTTATTTTTGAAATCTTTTATAACAGCAGCTGCAGGATTAAAAGAAAAATCAAATTTCCCTGATGAAAAATTTAATCTTACCGGTGCAACTTCTAATGCCATTTGCTTTACTCTTTTTGAATATGCAAACATTGTACGCCCCCAGGTGCTGACCGGTGAATATTTATTCCATTTGAAAGTATTTGTAAAAATACTGATAAAATTACTTTTTTTATCGGAATTTAAAGTTGCTCCGAAAAACGCATTGAAATCATTACGTTTGCTTGACAAGCCGATATTTGCCCCTCTATATAACAGCATATCCTGTTTCAAAAATCCTGCCACTCCGATTTCTGAGAAAAGTTTCGGGGTAATTTTTGCCGGCGTTTGGGCATTCAGACCGCCAATTGCTGACGACAAACCCATTAAACCGATTAGTGCATTTTGTTTTATCTTCATCTAATCTTAAAGCCTTTAAAAAACTACGATATTTCACCCCCGCATTTGCGTCTGTAAATATCGTAGTTTTATTATAACTTAAAAATTTAAATTTTTGCCGGTAAACTATAAATCAACATCAGATTCTTTAATCGGAGCACCGATTACACGTTCAACTTCCGCTGCATTAACATTATAATTAAGAAGGTTTGAATAATAATCCAATTGTGCATTCAGATATGAGTTTTCTGCATCCTTAAATTCAATTGCATCACCTAACCCTACCTGATATCTTCTAAATGCCTGATATTGACGTTCTTTTGCCTGTTGAAGCGCAAGTTTTGAAACACCCAAACTGTCATGTGAATTTAAAAGACTTATATAAGCGCTTTTAACTTCCAGATAAACATTTTGTTTTTGCTGCTCATAATCCGCAACTGCTTTTTTGTAAGTTGCCATAGCTTCATCAACCTGCTTTTTCAACAGCATCAGGTTTAATCCGGTATAACTAAGCTGTACCCCGAATTGATACCCGTAATCCGAATCTATCTGGCGGCCGCCCTGATTGTAAGAACCGAATGCAGTTAAATCCGGGGTGAACGCTCTTTTAGCGCTTCTTACATTCATTTCTGCAGCATCCATCTGTTTCTTTGCGGAAAGAAGCGCCGGTCGTGAAGCCTCTGCTGTTGCCAGCAAATCTTTAAAATTAACATCATATGCTTTTGTATTCAATTTGTCTTTTAAAACAACCTCTTCAAGTTCCGGAATACCGACAGCATTCGCTAGTTCTGCTGCCGCAAGTTCAAGTGTATTTTTTGCCTTGATTAGATTAACCTTTGCGTTGCCAAGGTTGTATTCTGCAGTCGTTACATCAATTTTTGCTTTCTTACCTATTTCATAATGCGC